>CAKZKY010000325.1 GCA_937124575.1 uncultured Pseudomonadota bacterium
CCACTTCCCCAGTCTCTTAAGGACTTTTTCAGTGATCTCCTCTTTTTCCTCTTGACATTAGATAAAATTAGTATAATTTTGTCATAAGAGACAAGCTTTTAAACAACCGGATAGAAACCATTTTAAACGCATAGCCCAGAAATCAACGGAAGGAGGTAATACCTATGAAGATCAAAGATATCATGACAAGAAACCCGTTCACCGTCGATAGTGAAACCCTGGTTATGGATGCTCAAAAGATCATGAAAGAAAATAACATTCGGAGGCTCCCTGTAGTCGATAGAGGCAAGCTGGTTGGAATCGTTACTCTCCATGACCTTCTCGAAGCATCCCCCTCACCAGCCACCTCATTGAGCGTTTATGAGTTGAACTTTCTCATTTCAAAGATGAAAGTGAAGGAGGTGATGAAAAAGAATCCAATCTGCCTTCCTCCAGATATGCCTTTTGAAGAGGCCTTAAAGCTCGGGCAGGAGAAGAAAGTCGGTTCATTCCCTGTGGTGGACAAGGGGAGGTTGGTTGGAATTGCAACCGAATCGGATATTGTTCGGGTACTGGTTCACGCCTTAGGGATTCGAGAAGAGGGATCGAGAATCACGATCGAGAGTGTGAAGGATGAAGATTTTAAGAAGATCACAGCGATTGCCAATCAACATGACGCCATTATTCTGAGCATGATCTCTTGGTTTAGGGAAGAGAAGAATGATTGGATGGTTGTGCTTCGATTGAAGACAAAGGAGACTGAGCCGATTGTGAAAGATTTTAGAAAGGGAGGTCTAAAGGTCACTTATATTGCATGAGAAAGGGATGAAAGGAGGGGTTTGAATGATCAAGAAGATTTCGGTCTATCCGGAGAAGTGCACAGCATGTCGCCTGTGCGAGTTGGGTTGTTCATTCAAAAAGATAGGGGAGTTTAACCCCATTGCCTCCAGGGTGCGCGTCTCCATTTTTGGGGAGGATGCCTTTTATACGCCAATCATCTGTACCCAATGTGATGAAGCCTGGTGCCTAAAGGCATGCCCGAGTGGTGCTATCTCACGAGACGTTGGAGCGAAGGTGGTGAAGATCGATCCAAACCGATGTGTGGGTTGCAGGATGTGTACGATGGCCTGTCCTTTCGGAACGATCACCTATTACACGCCAGAAGGGAAGGCGATCAAATGCGATGAGTGCGATGGTCAACCCGAGTGTGTCCTTTTCTGCCCGACTGGGGCATTGAAGTATGAGGAGGAGTCCACTCCCACACGATTGAAGCGAGTGGCCACTGCGCGAAAGCTCGAATCTTCCTCAAAGGAGGTGCAGCCATGAAGGGATGGATTGGAAAGATATTGAGAGTTGATCTCACCAAGGGTGAGTGGAAGGCAGAAGATTTGGACCGAAATTTAGCGCAGAAATTTATCGGCGGAAGGGGTCTCGGTTCAAAGATCCTCTACGATGAGATCGATCCAAAGATCGACCCCCTCAGTTCAAATAATAAGTTGATCATGGCCACCGGACCTCTGACAGGGACAAGCGCCTCTGCGGCAGGGAGATATATGGCCATCACCAAATCTCCACTGACTGGGACGATCGCTTGCTCTAATTCGGGCGGCCAATTTGGAGCAGAACTTAAGTTCGCAGGATTCGATCTGATCATTGTCGAAGGTAAAGCAAAAGAACCGGTCTATCTCTATGTGGAAGATGGAAAGGTTGAAATCAGGGATGCCAAGCATCTTTGGGGAAAGACGACCCATGAAACGACAGACCAGATCCTTTCAGAGACCGATATGGATGCGAGGGTGGCCTGTATCGGTCCAGCTGGAGAGAAGCTGGTCCGATTTGCTTGCATCGTCAATGAGAAGCATCGAGCTGCAGGTCGCTCCGGTGTTGGCGCTGTGATGGGTTCGAAGAACCTGAAGGCGATTGCCGTGAAAGGAACTGGAAGTGTAAGCGTTGCTAATAAAGAGGCATTTCGAAAGGCAACGCTCGATGGTTTTCAGAAGGTCAAGGCTAACCCGGTCACCTCGGCTGGATTGCCTGCCTATGGAACCGCCATCCTGGTCAATGTGATCAATCAGCATGGACTCTTTCCCACAAGGAATTTCCAGCAGGGAGTTTTTGAAGGGGCTGAAAAGATCAGTGGAGAGAGCATTGCCGATCAGATCCTAGTACGAAATCGGGCCTGTTTCGCCTGTCCTATTGGCTGCGGGAGGGTGATCCGGGTGACCGATCCCAAGTATGCTTGTTTTGGCGAGGGGCCTGAATATGAAAGTGACTGGTCGCTTGGAGCCTGTTGTGGTGTGGACAATATTAATGCCATTGGGAAAGCGAACTACCTTTGCGACATCTTAGGCATGGATCCCATCTCTACGGGTGTGACGATCGCCTGTGGAATGGAGCTGTTCCAGAGGGGGATTCTCTCAACCAAAGAGGTGGGAGGTTCCCTCAACTTTGGAGATGCGGATACCATGTTGGAGATGGTGAGGGCAATTGGTTACCGTGAGGGATTTGGAGATCTATTGGCAGAGGGGTCCTACCGATTGGCTGAGAGATTCGGCCATCCCGAGTATTCGATGAGCGTGAAGAAGCAGGAATTCCCGGCCTATGATGGAAGGGGAGCGCAGGGCATGGGGCTTCAGTATGCGACCTCAAACCGTGGAGCCTGCCATGTAAGAGGCTATATGGTGGCTGCGGAAATTATGGGTTCTCCGCAAAAACTCGATCCGTTTGATACAGAGGAGAAGGCCGGGTGGGACAAAGGGTTTCAGGATACCACAGCCGTGGTGGACTCATCAGGGATCTGTCTCTTCAATACCTTTGCTTTTGGTGCTCCAGAGATTCTCGAATACCTCAGGGCTGCCACTGGCATGGAGATGACCCTTGAGGATTTGATGAAAGCCGGTGAGCGAATCTGGAATCTGGAGAGGCTCTTTAATCTTAAAGCAGGTCTGACGGGGAAAGATGATTGCCTGCCCGAACGGTTTACCAAAGAACCCATGCCAGAAGGTCCTGCCAAAGGGCATGTGGTGCGATTGGAAAAGATGCTCCCTGAATATTATGAGCTTCGGGGGTGGGATAAAGATGGCGTGCCAACAAAAGAGAGATTGAAGGAATTGGGTTTAGAATAGAGAATTCAGTTCTTTTTGGTAGGGGGCAGACCTTGGGTCTGCCCCCTACCTTTTCCTTGAGGAGCGGATATGCCAAGAAAGCGGAAAAAGCGGGTGGTTATTATCGGCAACAGTGCAGCTGGTCTTTCAGCCTTAGAAGCTTTTAGAAATCGGGATAGGGATTCAAAAGTTATCATGATTGATAGGGAACCGGTGTTAGCTTATTCCCGGACGATTACTCCCTATTTTATCATGGGGGGTGTTAAGCAGGAGGAAGACCTCTTTTTGCGGACCAAAGATTATTACAAAGATTTCGGCGTCAAAACACTTTTTGGTGAAGAGGCCCTTGGAATTGACATGAGATTTAGGGAAGTCCTGTTAGACAGTGGGAAGAAAGAACCTTTCGATCTTCTTCTGATTGCAACAGGAAGTTCTCCCATAAAACCCAAGATGCAGGGAGCAAAACCTGAGGGGATAGGTGTGCTAAGAAGCCTTGCCGATGCAAAGTATTTAAAAGAGATGAAGCCAAAAGTGAAGAAAGTTCTTTTTTTAGGTGGCGGATTGGTCTCCCTCCAAACGCTTCAGGCCATGTTTACGAGGAGCGGACAGTATACCCTCGTGGTGAAATCAGATCAGATTTTCTCTCAAACCATGGATCGAGATGGAGCTGAGATGATCGAAAATCACTTAAAGAAAATGGGGGTTCAGATCATCAAGGGAAAAGAGGTCGTTCGATTAAAAGGGGTAAAAGGTTCGAGGGTGGCCATCCTCGATGATGGGCAAGAGATCGAGGCCGATTTTATCTTTGCAGGGAAGGGAGTCAGACCCAATATTGATTTCCTCCGAGGCAGCGGAATCAAGAGCCGGAATGGAATCTTCGTCAACGACCGTATGGAGACGAATGTCGAAGGAGTCTATGCGGCTGGCGACGTAGCCCTGGCAGCGGACTTCTTCTCAAAAGAGAATGTGAGCTATGGCCTATGGCCTTCTGCTGTGGAACAAGGGGAGATTGCGGGAAAGAATATGGCAGGTCAAAAGGAGATCTATCCAGGAAACCTCAGAATGAACGTGACCCGAATCTTTGCCATACCGATTGCCTCCATTGGAGAGGTTCGATCTTCAAAGGTTGCAGAATCACTTGTCAGAAAAGACGAGAAGAGGAACATCTATCGCAAAATCTGTCTCGATGAAAAAGGAATCCTCATTGGAGCCATACTGATTAACCAGGTGGATGACCTTGGGGTGCTCCATGGACTCATCCGTGGGCGAAAAGAGATAGGTGCCCTCAAAGCGAGTTCTATATGGAGATCACCGATCAACTATGGTTTTGTGTATAAGAATATATTGCAAGGGAAAATATGAAGAAGATCCAACCTAAAGGTTGCAAAAGCGGGCATGGGCAGGTTCCGCAAAGTGCGGGACTTCAAACGGCTATGGATATAGAGAAAACTTAAAAGGAGGAGACATAATGAGAATCAAGGACGTGATGACTAAAAACCCCATTACAGTGAACCCCGACACATTGGTCTTAAAAGCACAAAAGCTGATGAAGGACAAAGGTATCCAGAGACTGCCTGTCGTAGATAAGGATAGACTGGTGGGGATTGTCACCAAATACGACCTTCTTGAAGCCGTTCCCATTAAAGGGACTTCTGCGAATCTTTATGATCTGAACATTGTACTTTCGCAGATGAAAGTGAAAGATTTGATGAAAAAAAACCCGATTACGGTCACCCCTTATACACCTGTGGAAGATGCCCTTCGGATTGGACAGGAGGAAAAGATCGGTTCCTTTCCTGTCGTTGAGGATGGGAAGTTGGTGGGAATTGCAACCGAGTCAGACATTGTGAGGTTTCTCATCCGGACCCTTGGCATTGGCGAAGAGGGATCAAGAATCACGTTGACTGGTTTGGGAGAGAAGTTCGGTGAGCTTGAAAGGATTATTTCCCTCATCAGTCAACATAAGGTGACCATCCTCAGCATGATCCTTCTTCCCAAACGGAAAAGCGGAGAATGGATGATTGCCCTCCGTTTAGACACGAAAAATCCTAAAACGGTCATTCAACAGTTAAAAAAAGAAGGTTTTGATGTGAGTTGGGCAGTTGCCTCGGTTAAGGCAGAATGGTGAGTGCAACCGCATTCTTCATAAGGAGGAGATCGTAATGGATTTGATGGAGGCCATACTGAAGAGACGAAGCATTCGGAAATATAAGTCTGATCCTGTCCCGCAAGAGGTATTGAGAGCATTATTGGAGGCGGTCCGATGGTCTCCTTCCTGGGCCAATACACAGTGCTGGGAAGTGATCGTTGTAAAAGATCAGAAGGCGAAGTCAGATCTGGCCACCGCTCTTTCCAAAGGGAATCCTGCGCTTGCCTCAATGACCGATGCACCGGTTGTGATTGTCCTGATCGGGAAAAAGGGAGTCTCTGGATTTTATAAAGGTCAGCCGGCAACGGTTAAGGGAGACTGGCTGATGTTCGATACGGGCATTGCCATACAGACGCTCTGCTTGGCTGCTCGTGGGCTGGGACTGGGAACCGTTATTGTGGGATCATTCGATCACAAGAAGGCAGAAGCGATTTTAGGGGTTCCACAAGACAGAGAGGTCGTGGCCATGACTCCGCTCGGATATCCGGCGACCGAAGGTGTGGCACCCAGAAGGAAAGAAATTCCAGAGTTTGTATTTTATGAGAGGTATGGTCAAAAAGAGTGAGAAATATTTCTCGGCCTTGACACGAGTGGTGAGATGTCAAATGGCAGAGTTCAAAGGTCAAATGAATTCCGAAATCAAAATGGTTAAAGAAGATTTGACCTTTGCCCATTTGTCATTGATTGGGTATTTGAACTTTGAAATCTAGGCTTAAAAGAAGGGGTAATGGTAGCGAGATGATTCCAGAAGAGATCCTTCGTTCGCTTGTCCTTCAAAACGATTCGAAATTGGTCATGGTCGTCATTGATGGGCTTGGTGGCCTGCCAGTGAGAGGTAAGACCGAACTCGAGACCGCAAAAATTCCAAATCTTGATCGTCTTGCCTCTAAATCCATCTGTGGACTGATCGATCCCATCTCCTACGGGATCACACCCGGGAGTGGTCCTTCCCATCTGGCCCTCTTTGGTTACGATCCGTTTCAATATGAGATCGGAAGAGGGGTGATGGAGGCCCTGGGAATTGGGTTGACGCTGACCAAAGATGATCTGACAGCACGGGGCAATTTCGCAACGATTGACGAAAATGGGGTCATCCTCGACCGAAGGGCAGGTCGGATACCAACGGAGAAGAATGAGGAGATCTGCCAATTCCTACAGAATGAGGTTAGAGAAGTTGATGGAGTGCGCGTCTCCATATATCCAGGAAAGGAACATCGTTTCGTCATCGTTTTTCAGGGAGAGGGGTTGAGAGATGAGCTGACCGATGCCGATCCTCAGAAGGATGGGCTTAGAGTCAAAGGGACAGATAGTCTTACCCCAGAAGCCCAGAGAACAGCGGATATTGTGAACAACTACCTGAAAAAGGTTAGGGAGGTTCTTAAAGCTTTCCATCCTGCCAATATGGTTCTATTGAGAGGGTTCTCAAAGGTCCCTGATATTCCTTCGATGTCAGAGAGGTTCAAACTGAGACCTGCCGCCATTGCCACCTACCCCATGTATCTGGGATTAGCTAGGCTTGTGGGAATGGAAGTTTTGAAGACCGGTGAGACGCTCAAGGATGAAGTGGAGACCCTGAAGAGTCATTTTGATCAGTACGATTTCTTCTATCTCCATTTTAAAAGAACGGATTCGGCTGGAGAGGATGGCGATTTCAAAAAGAAAGTGAGGGCCCTCGAAGAGATTGATCAGATTATCCCCCTTATCTTGAGGTTGCGACCGGATGTCCTTGTGGTTACCGGAGATCACTCCACCCCTGCTCTCCTGAGATCACATAGCTGGCATCCTAATCCAATCCTTCTTTATTCAAAATATATTCGGCCGGATGGGGTTCGGCGGTTCACAGAACGTCAGTGTCAGAAAGGGGAGTTAGGCAGATTTCCAGCCATGGAGATCCTTCCGCTCATGTTAGCCAACGGGTTAAAGTTAAAAAAGTTTGGAGCCTGAGATACATCTGCGATGTGGCAATAACCAATACCCAAATTCCAATAATCAAATAAGCTCCAATACCCAATTTCCGAATAACCAATCTTGCGGTATTTACATTTGGTCATTATCATTTTGGTTATTATTTGGTTATTGGCGCTTGGATATTGGTGATTAGAGATGAAGTCTTACCGATACCTTTACGGTCCTGTCCCTTCAAGACGATTAAGAAGATCACTCGGAATTGATCTCGTCCCCCATAAGATCTGCACTTATAACTGCATCTATTGCCAGATTGGAAAAACAACCTTAAAGACGATGACTCGGAGAGCCTATGTTCCTTCCGAAGAAATCCTTGAAGAAGTGAAGCACTTCTTAAAAGAGGAGCATCTTTCCATTGATTATCTCTCCCTGAGCGGGTCAGGAGAGCCGACCCTCCACTCTCAAATCGGTTCGATCATTGAAGGAATAAAGGCGGTCACTTCCATTCCTGTTGCGGTCATTACCAATGGATCGCTTCTCAATCTGGAGGAGGTTCGAATGGACTTGCTCCATGCGGATGTCATTCTTCCTTCGCTGGATGCTGTCTCATCAGAGGTTTTTTCAAAGATAAACCGCCCAGTAGAAGAGCTTTCTGTAGAGGCTGTGATGGAGGGTCTGGTTCAATTCAGGTCTATCTACAAAAGCAGAATCTGGCTGGAGATCCTCTTTTGTAAAGGGGTCAACGATGGTGAGGATGAGCTTTTACGCATGAAAGAGACCATTGCCCGAATCAAACCCGATTGGATCCATATTAATACGGTGGTTCGGCCACCCTCTGAAGAATGGGTAACTCCCTTGAGTCAGGAGGAATTGGAGAAGATAAAAGGGTTCTTTGGGGATAAGACTTCCATCATCTCAGAGTTTGACCGCCATCATCTCCACCTGGCCGAAGGAGATATTAAACAGATGATCTTGAAGATTTTAAGAAGGAGACCGCTTTCCTTCAGCGATCTCTCAAAAGGGATGGGAATGAGGAAGGATGAGCTTGATGAATATCTTGCCACCCTCCTTCGAGAGGGAATGATTCAGTCTCGTCGTATTGGGAATTCCATTTACTTTGAAATCTTAAATCGTAAAGACCAAAGCTTTTGATCGCTGGACGTATAATCGTATCCCCTTCCATCCAATGCGAGTCAGCCAGGTTCTCCCCCATTAGGGAGAGAACCTGGCTGAGGAATTAGGCTTTTATAACCTCAAACGAAATCTGTCCATCCTCATATTTCAGTGGTCTAACGGAGACGTCCAGACCGACTTTTATCTCTTCAGGCTTCAAATCTTTTGCCAGCCGAGCGAACAATTTAAGGCCACCACCAAAGTCCACGACCCCCATAGTGTACGGAGGATCCGTTTCGAAACCGAGAGGGGCATAGTAGGCTGTCGTAAATGTCTCAAGTTTCCCTTTTCCAGGCATTTCAAACCAGTCCATATTCTTTGAGAGGCATTTTGCGCAGTCTACCCTCGGAGGAAAGTATTTGGCCCCGCAATCTTTGCAAACAGTTCCCTGGATCTTACCCTCTAACAGAAAATCAACGAATTTCGCCGTCTTGGTAAAGGCTGTAAAGCTCTTCCGTCCGAATTTTTCAAATCCCATATCTAACCTCCAATGAAGATAGTCATTGCTAATTTTGGACTGAATTTTTATGAATCTCTGCCAAAGATGGTCACATTTCCGTAGAGTCCAACTCCGCCGATGTTGTGCGTAAGCCCGATATCCGGCTCGCCTGGTACCTGCATGGGCCCTGCCTCACCGCGAAGCTGTAAGACGATCGTTCGAATTTGGGAACCACCGGTTGCTCCAATAGGATGTCCTTTGGAAAGGAGTCCACCGTCGATGTTGACTGGGATTCGTCCCTCTTTGTATGTTGCTTTCTCGCGGATGAGCTGTTTTCCTTCGCCGATTGGGGCGAATCCAAGGCCCTCATACGCCATGATCTCGGCGATGGTGAAACAGTCATGGACTTCAGCCACCTTCACATCTTTAGGCGTAATTCCGGCCATCTTGTAAGCCTGGGCAGCCGCCGCATAACCCACGCTGAGACCCTTTGTAAAATCGGGTCTTGCGGCCATATTGACTGCTTCCGAGGCTGCGCCGATCCCTAATATCCAGACCGGTTTCTTTGAAAATGTTTTTGCTTTTTCGGCATTGGCCAGAATGATACATGAACTTCCATCTGCATTCGCACAGCAGTCACCCACACGGAGCGGCCATGCAACCGGGCCAGCCATTTTTGCCTCAGGGTCTCCCTGTTTGAAATCTTCGGGTTTGATCGGCTTCCTGTAGACGGCTCGATCATTAATCACACCATAGGTGGAGGATTTAATCCGAACATTCATCATATCCTCATGGGTTAGGCCATGCTTTGCCATATAAGCCTGTGCATAAAGGGCATAATAGGCTGGCATCATCGTACCAAAAGGTGCCTCCCACTGAATATCAGAGCCCCTGCCCATTCTCTCCTGGGATTCCGCTGAGGAGAGCTCGGACATTTTCTGAAATCCGAGGACGACGACAACATCATGAAGGCCTGACTTAATCATGCTATAAGCCACTTTAATACCGGTACTGCTTGAAGAACAGATCGTCTCCACATAGAATGTGGGTTGTGGGATCAGCCCCAGATACTCTGCGAGGACACCTGCTGGAGATCGTTGCTTGTCATATTCAGGAGCCGAACAGAAAATGGATGCGTCTATCTCTTTCTGTGTAATCCCGGCATCCCGGATAGCTTCTCTAAAGGCATCAAATGCCAGCTCGCGTATTGAACCATCATAACCTCTCACAAAAGCGGTCTGCCCAACACCGATAACTGCTACCTCTTTTTTCATCAAGATCCTCCTTTCTTTTTACCCCGTATTACCCTATACGGAATCTCTAACGCGTTTTGTGGAACTTTAAGATAAATGAGAAATTATTTTTTTTCAAGTGGATTTTTCTGAAACTTCGCTACGGCTCTCTGGTGCTCCTCAAGATTGGTAGAAAAATGGTGGGACCCGTCATTTTTTGAGACGAAATAGAGATAGGGGACCGAAGCAGGGTATAGGGCGGCCTGTATGGACGCCTTTCCCGGGTTGCAGATCGGGGTTGGAGGGAGCCCCCCAAAGAGATAGGTGTTATAAGGAGTTGACTTTAAGAGATGCTCCTTGGTCAGGTTTCCATCAAAATTTTTGATTCCATAGATGACCGTAGGATCACTCTGAAGGGGCATTCTGATTTTCAAACGGTTGTGAAAGACAGCAGATATAAGCGGTTTTTCTTCAGGGAGAGAGGTCTCCTTTTCGATGATGGAGGCAAGAGTGACCACCTCGAAAGGATGCATCCTGAGTTGAGAAGCCCTCTCTATCAGTTCAGGTCCAAAGGTTTTCTGAAATTGCTGGACCATGATCCGGATGACCTCTTCAGGCTCCATCTCTTTGATAAGGTGATAGGTGTCTGGAAAGAGATAACCTTCGAGGGTGAGGCTACCATCCTGTTTTGAGGGAGGGCGGGACGGCATCAAGAGGTGATCGGAGAGTCCAAGGGAAGCGATGAAGGAAGGAGAAGAAACCTTTTGGAGAAAGGCTGATTTAGTAACGATACCTGAGTCCTCAAGAAGTTGTGCAATCTGAGAGAGCGTATAGCCCTCGGGAACGGTGATGAGGTGCTGTTTGACCTGTCCTTTGATCAAGGTATCGAGGACCTTTAAAGATGACATCTTCGGAGGAAATTCATACTCTCCTGCCTTGATGGTTCCTGTCTTTTGGAGTAGGGTTGCCATGATGATAAATAGATCCTTATTTCGGATGATCCCCTCCTTTTCAAGCATGGCAGCAATGCTTCGGAAAGACATTCCTCTCTTAACCGTCAACATCCTGTTTGAAGAAGTTCCAGAAGGGGGCATGATAAGAAACCAGAACAGGAGGAAACTGACCATTAAGAGGAGAAAGAGGCTGATGAGGAGAATCTTATGTTGACGGAAGAAACTCATTTTTCTGCCTCACGGTTTGGTGGAGATATCCCTGCAAAATAAGGACAGCAGCCAATTTGTCAACCACTTCCTTTCTTCTCTTCCTTGAAAGGTCGGCTCTAATCAGGGTCTTTGACGCTTCAACTGTTGAAAACCTCTCATCCCATGTCTCCACAGGAAGTGAGATGTTCTGTCTGAGCCATTCGATCCATTCTAAAACCATTTCTGCCTGCCTGCCCAGAGTGCCATCCATCTTTTTGGGAAGGCCAACAACGATCTTCTCAATCCTAAATTTAGAGATGATTGAAGAAAGTTCACGAAGGTCGTCTTCCATTCCCTTACGTTTGATGATTTTTAAGCCCTGGGCGGTTATTCCAAGCTCATCACTCACAGCCACTCCAATCGTCTTTAGACCAACGTCCAACCCCATAATCCGCATAGGACCCTTATCGCCCATTTGACTCTTTTTTGTCAATAGTTTTTGGTTTTTCTAACTGGATATCCATTATTGATACAAACGAAATAAATGTAACACTTTAGGGTTTTGAAAAATCTTTCATAAAATCCCTCCGACCTTCCTCCTTTAACAAGCTCAGGACGGTGCGTCTTGTCGAACCGTTTGCCAAAGGGAGGAGTCCCTCGCCTCATGAGATTTCCCCTTTGAAAAAGCGGGATTGAGGGGGCCTTGTGGTTTTACGATATCTTGTCAAACCTCTTTTTAAAAGAGTTAAAGTATTACGATTTTTTAAATTTATCAATCGTTTCTGTTAAAATTTATAACTTATAGTAATTACAAGAAAAAGAAAATTTCCTTGACAATAGTTGGTCTGTTTGTTATAAATTGCACAATCTAATCTGGAGGGAGGTTGGTTTTATGGATTTTTTATTATCGGATGAGCAACAGGCAATGCGGGATATGGCAAAAAACTTTGCCGAGAAGAAGATCGCTCCCACCATGGAAGAAGATGAAAAAGAACACCGCTTTCGGAAAGAGATTGTTAAGGAGATGGCAAATCTGGGATTCTTTGGCTGTATCGCACCGGAGAAATATGGTGGAAATGAGACCGGATATCTCGCGGCCTCGATTATGGCAGAGGAGATTGCAAGGATTTCACCCTCCTGGGGACTTCCCTTTAATCTTCAGATGAATTCGATCCAATCCGTCCTTCTTAATTTTGGCACAGAAGAACAGCGAGAGAGATATATTCCCAAATTGATCAATGCGGATCTGTTAGGTTGCTTTGCTATCACCGAGGCGAATTCAGGTTCTGATGTGGCCTCCATGAAGAGCGCTGCTGAAGAGAAGGAGGATTGTTTTATCCTGAACGGAAGCAAGATGTGGATCTCTGGGATTCCGGTTGCAGATTTAGGGATCGTCTATGCCTATACTGACCGCTCCCTGAAACATCGCGGGATCTCCGCCTTCCTTGTCGATATGCATTCACCTGGAGTGACCCAGAAAGCCATTGAGACAAAACTGGGGCTTCACTGTGCACCCACCGGAGAGATTTACTTCGATAATGTTAAAATACCAAAAGAAAATCTCGTTGGGCAGAAGGGAGATGGGTTTAAGATCTGCATGTTCATGCTGGACAATACAAGGCTCTCTTGCGCCGCAAGGGCAGTGGGGGTGGCAAGAGCCTGCAAAGAGCACTCTGTCCGTTATGCCAATGAGCGTGAGCAGTTCGGACAACCGATTGCCAATTTCCAGATGATCCAGGAGCAGATCGCCGAGATGTTCGTCGAAGAGGAAGCGGCAAGACTTTTAGTTTATCGGGCAGCTTGGAACCGAGATCGGGGACAGAGAAATACGATTGAGATATCCTGCGCCAAATTTTTTGCCGCTGAAGTGGCTGTAAGAGCGGCCAACACCGCCGTCAAGATTTTTGGTTCTTATGGATTTTCAAGCGAATATCCGGTTGAGCGATTTTATCGGGATGCTAAGTCTTACCAAATCGTGGAAGGGACATCGAATGTTCAGAAGATGATTATCGCAAGGAGTGTACTGGGACTTAAATAATTCAATCGGTTCTTAATAGGAGGTTAGCATTATGGGAACACCTGTGACAGTGCCAATGGTGGGTAAAATTGTATCGGTTTCTGTGAAAGTAGGAGATCAGGTCAAAGAGGATGATCAGGTGGCCGTGCTTGAGGCGATGAAGATGGAGATGCCGATTGTGGCTCCGATCACTGGGATGGTAAAAGAGGTGTATGTGAAACCAGGCCAGGAAGTGGAAGCCGAAGCCTTAATAGCCATGATCGAATAGTGAGAGAGGAGTAAAGGCCAAGAGAATGGATATTGAATTTCTGTCCAAAGTAAGAATACGGCCAATGACAAACGGAGATTTAAGTGCGATCGTTGAGATCGATCGCAAAGTGATCGGTCAATTGAGGCCCGATTACTGGAAAAATATCATTACTCAAAAGCCGGTCTATCCGCTTTCTTCCCTGGTGGCTGAGCATGAAGGAAGGGTGATCGGATTTGTAGTGGGTGAGGTAAGCGGATGGGAATTCGGCGTTCCTGATACGGTTGGATGGCTTACGATCATCGGAGTCGACCCAGATTATCAGCATAAAGGCGTGGCGAAGATGTTGGGTCAGGAGTTTGTTAGGAATTTGAAGGCCATTGGCGTCAAAGTCATCTATACCTTGGCGAATTGGAATGATTGGGATCTCCTCAAGTTTTATAGGGATATGGGTTTCAACAGAGGGGGAGATATGATTAATCTGGAGCTGAAGGTTGAGTGAAGTTAGAACGAAAATGGATGGAGGCAACGTATGGGACGATTAGAAGGAAAAGCAGCGGTTGTGACCGGAGGCGGAAGAGGTATTGGGAGAGCCATCTGCCTTGCTTACGCAAAGGAAGGGGCGGATGTGATCGTCAATTATGCATCACAAGATAAGCCCGCCCAGGAAGTGGTGGAGATGATCGAGAAGATGGGACGAAAAGCGGTTGCTGTCAAAGGAAATGTCGCCCTTAAGGCCGATGTAGATAAGATCATCAATACCTGTGTGGACCAATTTGGAAAGATCGATATCCTGGTTAATAATGCAGGGGTCTCCAAACCGGGTATGCTTCATAAAATGACGGAGGAACAATGGAATGAGGTGATCGATATCCAGCTCAAAGGGCCATTTCTCTGTACCCAAGCTGCCTCCAAGTATATGATGGAGCGAAAATATGGAAGAATCATCAATGTTACCTCTTCAGCGGGATTATGGGGAACCAAGGGACAGATCAATTATAGTGCAGCAAAGGGAGGCATCGTCGCTCTGACCAAATCAGCCGCACGGGAATTGGCCGGTTTTAATATTACTGTGAATGTCGTCCAGCCGGGGTATGTCAGCACTGAGATGTTTGATAAAGTGAAATCAGACCCAAAGCTGTTAGCGATCTATACAGGAAGGATCTTGCTGGGTCGTTTTGCAGAACCTGAAGAGGTGGCTCCAACCTTCGTCTTTCTGGCATCGGATGAGGCAAACTATATCACGGGTCAGCTCATCTGCGTGGACGGCGGATTAGGAATGACTTAATAAGGATGAAATTCGAAGCACCAAATACGAATTTTGAAACAATATCGAATGACTAAATTTTAAATTGTTCCAAACAGAATCGTTTAGAAAATTTAGATTTAATGATTTGAATTTGTTTCGGATTTCGGTATTCTGAATTCGGATTTTAATAAAAAGAAGGGGGTGAATGTTATGACACAATTACCAGATAAGATTGAAACTTGGCAAATGGTTCAACCCACCACAAAAAATAAAGAGACAGGGGAGGTGATACCTGGAAAATTGGCAAAAACTTCCATCCCGGTTCCTGCTCTGGCGCCGGATGAGGTCTTGGTGAAGGTTGCTGGCTGTGGGGTCTGCCATACCGACCTGGGATACTTTTACGATGGCGTTCCTACGGTATCGAAACCACCCCTCACGCTCGGCCATGAGATTAGCGGGACCGTGGTCGCAGGCGATGAAAAGTGGATCGGCAAAGAGGTGATTATTCCAGCGGTCATGCCCTGCCGAAAATGTCTGCTCTGTAAGACAGGCAGAGGCAATCGTTGTCTGGCCCAGAAGATGCCCGGAAATAGCCTCGGAATCTACGGAGGGTTTTCGAGTCACATTCCTGTTCCCTCCATTGATCTCTGTGAGGTGAGAAACCGTGGCAATATCCCTCTTGAGCAATTGGCTGTGGTGGCTGATGCTGCAACCACACCCTACCAGGCAGCCAAACGGGCAGATCTCCAGCCTGGAGACAATGTCATCATTATTGGCGTCACAGGAGGGGTAGGCGTTTACATGGCTCAGACTGCCAAGGCTCTTGGTGCCAAAGCAGTGATCGGCATCGCGAGAAATCCTGAAAAACTGAAGAGGGCATTGAATTATGGGGCTGATTTTGTGATCAGCTCTCAGGACAAACAGATCAAGGATATCCGGAATGAATTTCGAGATATCTGCAAAAAAAATGGCCTGGAGGCTGGATTTGGATGGAAGATCTTCGAAGTGAGCGGCACCAAGGCAGGGCAGGACATGGCCCTTGAGCTCCTCTCTTTCACCGGAAAACTGATTCTGATTGGCTTTGGGATGGCCAAAAATGAATACAGTGTGTCAAGATTGATGGCTTTTGATGCAGAGATCATCGGAACCTGGGGATGCTTACCCGAGTACTATCCCATCGTGCTCGATATGGTCCTTTCAAAAAAGATTGATATTGCGCCCTTTACCGAGACCCGACCGATGAGCCAGATTGCAGCCGTCTTTAACGAGGTTCATAAGGCCGGATCACCGGAGAAGAGAATCGTTCTTACGCCCGATTTTTAAGTATTCGATGAATTTGCCTGATATGAATTAAACCCATACTAAAAAGAGAAAGGATGATATTATTTCGCTGAATTGGATGCCAAAGGAACATGAATTGAAGAACCATAGTCGTTATGGTTCGGAGCATTGGGGAACAGAGCCCCCATGTACGGTTTTTGAGAAAAGGCCATTGAAGGATCCTAAGGAAAATGTCATCCCAGGGCTCTATAATGCCTGGATCAGGCTCAATAACCCAGCCCATTACAACTCTTACACAACGGAGATGGTGAAGGGGTGATCGCCGGATTTGAAAATGCCTCAACCGACCGCTCGGTGGTGGCCGTTGTATTTACCGGCACAGGGCCCTATGCCTTCTGCACCGGTGGAAACGCCAAGGAGTATTCGGAATATTACAGCAAGAGGCCTGAGGAGTACGGGGCTTACATGGAACTTTTCAACAATATGGTTGACTCCATTCTGATGTGCAAGAAACCTGTGATCTGCAGGGTGAATGGAATAAGAGTGGCTGGAGGACAGGAGATCGGCACGGCCTGCGACCTGACCGTTGCCTCTGACCTTGCTGTGTTAGGACCGGCTGGCCCCCGCCATGGCTCTGCTCCGGGGGGAGGCGCTTCGGACTTCCTTCCCTTCTTCCTTTCGATCGAGGATGCCATGTAAAGTTGCATCAGCTGTGAGAAGTGGTCTGCCTATAAGATGTGGCGAAAGGGCCTAAAATCTCCAAGTGCGTTCCGGTTCTTAAGGATGAGAAAGGGAATTGGGTTCGAAATCCTCAGGTCATTACCGACACCTATGTGAAAGACGGCGAGCTTGTCTATGGAGAGTTTAAAACCGGAGATGAGTTCAAAAAGGCACGTGAGTGGGTGAATAGCAAGTTGAAGAACAACGAGTATGATTTTGCCCTTCTGGATGCCGAAGTGGAGAAGATTTGCTGGACCTTTGCCAATCTCTTTCCAAGCTGCTTGATGATGTCTATCGATGGTATCCGGAACAAGAAGAAGTTCTTCTGGGATCAGATGAAGAATCCGAACCGGCACTGGTTAGCCGCTAACATGATGGGAGAGGCTTTCCTCGGGTTTGGTGCATTCAACATGAAGAAGATCACGGGGGCCGACACCATCGATTTCATCAAGTACCGTCAGAACATTGCTGAAGGCAAGCTCATGGATGAGACCTTCTTCGAGGAAGTGTTGGGAAAACCTCAGAGCAAATAAGGTAGAAGAGATGTATAGAACGGCACCCTTTGGGTTTGGATATTTTCCCTTGCCCAAAGGGTGTTTTTTTAGAAGGTTCATGATGAGCTGCCTAAACCGCATTGGGTTTAGGGCTAATGGAGGTGAAATATGGCTTTCAAACATATCCAGACAGAGTTAAAAGACGGCGTGGCGACCATTACACTAAATCGTGCTCCTCTCAATGTCCTTAATATTGAGATGATGGAGGAGATCAATACTCATTTAGAGGGATTAAAAGATGAGAAGTCTCTAAAACTCCTTATCGTCCAATCAGCAGGAAAAGCATTTTCTGCGGGGGTGGATGTGGGTGAGCATCTCGGCGATTTGGTTTATAAGATGATCGAAACCTTTCATAAGATATTTAGATTGATGGACGACCTGGAGGTTCCTTCCATTGCCGTAGTCAATGGTGCTGCACTTGGGGGAGGTTGCGAATTGGCGCTCTATTGCGACATGGTGATTGCGACGGAAAAAGCGAAATTCGGACAGCCTGAAATCCAGGTTGGCGTCTTTCCACCCATTGCAGCTCTCATTTTTCCGAGGACCATCGGAAGGAAGAAGGCCATGGAGTTGATCCTATCCGGTGATACGATTAGTGCCCAAGAGGCTCTGACCCTGGGGTTAATCAATAAGATTGTTCCCGAAGCTTCACTTAACGAAGAAGTGAATGGATTTATTGAGAAGTTCAAAAAATTGAGCGGTATTGTTCTAAAGCTGACGAAGAAGGCTGCGCTCGCTGGCCTTAATGACGACCTGGATCAGGGGCTCAAGGCCATTGAAAAGATCTACCTCGACCGATTGATGAAAACAGAGGATGCTACCGAGGGTCTAAAGGCATTTCTTGAAAAACGAAAACCCACCTGGAAAGATCGGTGAAGAGGCGAAAAGATGAGGTTGAAAGATAAAAAAGCGATTGTGACAGGGGCGGGTCAAGGTATTGGGAAAAGCATTGCCCAGAAGATGGCTTACGAGGGAGCGGATGTTGTTGTGGTGGAATGGAATCCAGAGACCGGTGCTCAGACCCAGAAGGAGATCGAGGCATTGGGCAGAAGATGCCTCTTTTTCAAAGTCGATGTGGCTGACAGAAGCCAGGTTGAGAAGATGGTGGTCGAAGTGATTGCTGCATTCGGACGGATCGATATCCTGGTCAATAATGCCGGGTTTGATCGACCGGGGAATCTTCTGAAGACAAAAGAGGAGGATTGGGATGCGGTCCTTGGCGTTCACCTGAAAGGGACGTTGAACTGCATCCAGGCGGTTGTCCCCTACATGATCGAAAAGGGTTACGGAAAGATCATCAATCTCTCTTCGGTCTGGGGAAAGAGAGGGGCTGTCTCCGAGATCAGTTACAGTACGGCCAAGGCAGGGATCATCGGTTTGACAAAGAGTATCGCCAGGGAGTTGGGCAGGTATCAGATTAATGTCAATGCCGTTCTGCCGGGTTTCATCCTAACCCCCACCGTCTCTAAGATGGCTGAAAAGTATCAAAAGATGATCATCGAAAATACTCCGATGAAAAGGGCTGGGCAGCCGGAGGAGGTTGCCAATGTGGTGGCTTTTTTAGCTTCGGATGAAGCCAGTTTTGTGACCGGAGCAGAAATAGAGGTTTCTGGTGGATGGAATATGTAGGGTTAGGCGGGGTATGGTATCAGGATATCGGGGTATCAAGAAGTAACGGAAGAAAAGGTTTTTTCAGACAAATTTAGGAGGATTTAACCCCTCCAAACCTTCCTTTAAGAGGGGAGGTTTCTCAATTGAAACTCCTTCACCAATATGACATCGTGTAGGTATGATTATCTTTACCCACCATACGGGTGAACCCCATGGTATACTGGGTGCCCAACTGGCAGCGACCTTTTTCCAGCAGAAACTTTCCATCCCCTCCATCGTGATCGGAATAGAGAGAAACTTTTTAAAGGAGAGGCTTTTCCATTTCATAGATGAGTATTACAGTGAGAAGGAGAGGTTAATTGCCTTCACTCATCTCTGCGGAAGAAAAGACCTGATCGAGCTGATCCGAGAAGTGAGGGAGCAAGGATATAAAACCCTTTTGGGTGGACCTCAGACCCGACAGGATTATGAAGGGGAACCAGAGGCTGATCGTTACTCCTATCGTTTCAAAGGGCTGAGATCGAGTGTCGATCTGGCTTTCCAGGGGCCGGTGGATGGTTTTAGATCGGACCATCTGAAGATCCAGAATAGACTTTTCGAGTTTCCATGGATCAAGGAGCGATACCTCGAAGTTGATTGGGGAAACCTCTATACCTTTTCGGATACCCTTAAGAAGCACGATGTTCAGGTGGCCCAGGTACTTCACTCGATCGGTTGTCCCTATTCCGGGAGGACACAGACCGTGGTCCTTCCTCCGCCAGTGGATCTTAAAGAAAGGGTTCCCGAATTGAGTGTTCAGAGTCAAGGGTGTATCTTCTGCGATGTCTCAAAGGATAAAGGCTTTCATGGTCTTGTGGAGAAGGATAGGGTGATTGCTCAGATTAAGAGGTTGCCAGAATCGGATGGGAAGAAGATTCCTTTTGAGCTGATTGACGAATATCCTCTTGGCTCATTAGGCAGGCTAATTGAGACGGTTGGGGATCACCGGATCAGGCTTTCTCAGATTAATCTCGTCTGTCGGGTCGATGACATCAATCGCCACGCTTCCGAGCTTTCGGAGATCGTTTTAAAGGCCAAATCGCTGGATGTGAAGATCATGTTTGCTTCGATCGGGTTCGAATCATTTTCAGATCGTTTACTTCGATATTTCTGCAAAGGGATCAGATTCGAAGAGGTCGTGAAATGTGTTGAAATACTCCGCCGTCTTAAAGAGCAATTCGGAGATTATCTCCTCTATCGGAGAGATGAGGGAGCCAATCATGGATTTATACGACCAACACCCTGGGATGATGGGGAGACCATGCAGGAGGTAGATCGGAATATTTTTCTTTACCGATTCTTTGAGGATATCCTCCCCGAGCATAGCACACCATTGATTATCCATCATGCTTCCTATCTCGGAGACTGGATACGGGCGATAGAATCAAAGATCGGGATCTTATTTGGCCGTGAAGGGACATGGATCGAATGGTGGAATCCCTCTTCTAAACGTAGAGGGTAGAAGGTGGAGGGTGCTTAAAGCAATTTCACGACGACTGCTTAGAACGTTGTTCACTATCGTGAACATTTACTGTGATTGATCAAAATATTACTTGACAAAGGAATAAATATCGTTTAATAATTTGGTTATGTTTTAATTTTAGATAAAATGAAGGAAGTTCACTATTATGAACTTAAGGTATGGGATAAGGATTTTATCGACCTTTTGCCCCCTGCCTTCCACATTCATTTTTGAGAAAGGAGGTTGCTATGGCTAACGAGAAAGAAGGACTCTCAACAGCGGAGAGCCTACGGAAGACTCGTACCTATGGTCAGGTAAGGTGTCACAATCCCAGTTGTATGGGTCGATTGGTGCCTAAACCCGGGGATTCGACCGTGAAATGTCCTGTCTGTCATATGGAATGGCGTGTCGCCTGGGTGAAAGATGGTTTTCCCCGGATCAGAGGCCCGGTGTGGGATGTGAACAAAAGGTTGGCCGAACAGGAATTCGAAAGAAAGATGAAGGAGGTTAAGAAAGATGGCCCTAAATAGAAAGATAGCGTATATCGATCTCTCGACTGGTAAGATAGAGATTAAACCGATTCCTCTCGAACTGCGGAAAAAGTTTATTGGAGGAAGGGGACTTGATGCCTACTTGCTTTACAATCACACAAAGCAAGGGTGTGATCCCCTCGGGCCTGACAATACGCTTATGGTGAGCGGAGGGGTTTTATGTGCCACCCTGGCCTCAGCGACCTCGAGATGCCATGTGATGGCAAAATCTCCGTTGGGAGGATTGTTGGGAAGCGCAAATATGGGAGGGTTCTTTACTCCTGAGTTAGCTTGGGCAGGGTTCCATCATCTCGTGATCAAAGGGAAGGCGGATAAACCGGTTTACCTCTGGATCAAGAATGGCAAGATTGAGATCCGTGACGCCAAAAATCTATGGGGCAAAACCGTTACCGACACCCAGTGGGCGATCCGGGAAGAGCTTGGAGACGATGATATTAAGAGTCTGGTCATTGGTCCGGCAGGCGAAAACTTGGTACGGTACGCCAATGTCATGACTGGGATTAAGAATTCAGGTGGAAGGACCGGAATGGGGGCGGTCATGGGCTCAAAGAATCTAAAAGCCATTGCCGCTCGCGGAACCATGGACATTAAGATCGCCTATCCCAAAGAAGCCCTTGAGTATAACAAACGATTTATAGATCAGATCACAAGCGCCAAAGTGAACCAGACCCAGGGAACCCTGGGGACCCCTTTTATTTGGGGTGCTACAAACTCCTGGGGTGGAGTCCGGACCAGAAACTTCCAGTATAACCAGATGCTCTATTGTGATGAGATTGAGCCCGAATCCATAGATGAGAATTGCACTAAGACGATCGGACCCTACCACATGACAGGCTGCTTTGGCTGTCAGGTCCACTGCCGTGCCAAATATAAGATTCCTACTGGGCCTTATGCAGGAATCTATGATGAAGGGCCAGAGTATACTTCTCAGGGTGCTTTCTGCTCAGAGCCCGATATTCCAAGCCTGGAAAATCTGCTGGTGGCGAATCACCTGGTGAATCAGTGGGGTGTGGATAATTTGGAGATCGGAAGCCTCATCTCTTGGGCGATGGAGCTCTATGAGCTAGGAATTCTCACGAACAAGGAGACGGATGGTCTCGAATTGAAGTTTGGCAGCAGTGAGGCGCTTCTGGAGATGATTGAAAGGATCTGCTTTAGAAAAGGTTGGTTGGGTAATGTCCTGGCTGAAGGCGGGATCATTGCCGCTGAGAAGATTGGAAAGAACTCCTTCGATTATCTGATTCAGGTCAAGGGGGTTAGCAATCTTCATTCTGATGAGCGGGCAACGCCTGCTCTTGCCCTGAATATTGCAACCGCTTCTCGTGGGTCAGACCATTTGAGGAGCCGTCCAGCCATTGACCTATACCATTTGCCACAGGAAGTGTTGAGAAAGATTTACAGTAGCCCTGTACCTTACGATGGTCCATTGAGTTCGGAACATACAGAATATATCGGTAAGCCGTGGCAGGTCTTCTGGCATGAGAACTGTTATATGGCTGTGGATTGCCTTGGCATCTGTAAGTATCATACCACCTTTCTCGGTGCAACGCTTCCTAACTTCGAAGATTGGTCCAGAGTGCTTTACTACAATACGGGGCTGGAGATGACCCCTCGGGAGATTTGGGATGCTGCTGTGCGAGCCAACATGTTGGAGCGACTCTTTAACCTTCGTGAAGGATTGACAAGATACGACCTCAAAAAGGGTGATATGCTCAATCACCGCTACTTTGATGAACCTTGCCGAAGAGGCGCCCTCGATGTCATCGGGAAGGTCATCGATCGAGAAAAATTTGAGAAGATGATTGATGAGTTCTATGAGTATAAGGGCCTGGATAAAAATGGCGTTCCGAAACCGGAGACGCTCAAAAATCTCGGGCTGGATAACGAACCATCCCACTTACTGTAATCATAAACGAATAGAACGAATGGAAACGAATGTCACGAATTGTGATTTATTCGTGAAATTCGTTCTTATTCGTGTGATTCGTGACATATGAAAGGAGAGAAGTCAATGGAACCGATGGGTAAAGTTCTTACGATCAATCCTGAACGATGCACCGGCTGTAGACTCTGTGAGCAGGTCTGTTCAGTCTTTCATGACGGTGTTTCCAATCCTGCCCGAAGCCGGATCAAAATCGTGAAATGGGAATCTGAAGGAATTTATGTTCCGATGTCCTGTCAACAGTGTCAGGACGCCCCCTGTATGATCGTCTGTCCTGTGAAAGCCATTTCCCGAGACGAGAGTCTGAATCGGGTGATGGTGAACCATAATATCTGTATCGGCTGCCGCTCCTGCGTGACCGTCTGCCCCTTTGGAGCGATGGGGTTTAATGTGATTGATCGAAAGAATTTTAAGTGTGATCTCTGCGATGGCGATCCCCAGTGTGTTCGTTTCTGTGAGATTAAAGCTGTGGATTATGTGGATGCGGATCAGGTGGCGATTGCTAAAAAGAGAGCAGCTGCCGAGAAGATTACTGCGGCCCAGAGGCAGGCAATAGCTTTAGCATCAGAATCACATTAGAGGGAATAACCAAACGCCAAACACCCATAGCCACATCCCAATCAAATACTCAATAGCCAATATTTAAAAAATAAAACTCCCTCTCTCCCCCTCTTAATTTTAGAGGGGGTATGGGCTATTGGGAATTTACAAGAAGGGGCTGGTCGAACCAGCCCCTTCTTAAATGAGGGCCTCTTTCATCACAGATAAAACCCTATCAATCTCTTCGGCGGTGATGATGAGGGGAGGAAGAAGTCGGATCACTGTGGGACCTGCAAGCAGGACAAGAATTCCTCGATCCATCAATTTCTGAACGTATGGGCCAGCCTTTTCTTTCAACTCAATGCCAAGCATGAGGCCAAGACCTCTCACCTCCCTGATCTTATCGCTTTGAATTGCCCTCAATCCATTCAGAAAGTATTCGCCCAACTCTTTTGCCCTTTCTGGAAGTCG
Organism: uncultured Pseudomonadota bacterium; assembly: GCA_937124575.1. Lineage (GTDB taxonomy): Bacteria > Desulfobacterota > BSN033 > BSN033 > UBA1163 > RBG-16-49-23. The sequence continues at coordinate 23,808 of CAKZKY010000325.1, forward strand.
TTCTCGGACGATGATCTCCAGCGAGACCAGTGCAGCAGCACAGGCAAGAGGATTTCCTCCAAAGGTGGAGGTATGGCTTTTAACTGGAACACGAATTGCGTTTGAACAGAGCACAGCTCCCATGGGGATGCCCCCTGCAAGCGATTTGGCCACGCAGAGCATATCCGGCTCAACAAACTGCTCGCAGGCAAAGAGGGTTCCTGTCCTACCAAAACCTGTTTGCACTTCGTCAAGGATTAAAAGGATTCCCCTCTCACGGCAAAGTCTCCGGACCTTCTCAAAATAGGGTTTGTCCCCAACTCGGACTCCGCCTTCTCCCTGAACCGGTTCGAGGAGAATGGCTGCTGTTTCTTCGCTCACCACTTCACTCAATTTTTCGAAGTTGTTAAAAGGTACATGCTTGGTTCCAGGCATCATGGGAATAAAGGGCTTTCGATATTCCTCTCCCCAGGTGGCAGCCAGTGCTCCAAAGGTTTTTCCATGGAAACCTCTCATTGCTGCGATGATTTCGGTCTTTCCTGTTGTGGCTCGAGCAAATTTGATGGCTCCCTCAATGGCTTCCGCTCCGGAATTGCAGTAGAAGACCCGTTTCAGCCCTTGGGGGCTTAGAGAGATCAATCTTTCAGAAAGCATCGCTCGGACAGGGTTATAGAAGAGACCGTAGCAGTTGGAAAGGGTGAGATACTGCTCGTAGATGGCTTTGGCCACTTCCTCACGGGCATGGCCAATATTGGAGACGCCTACATTGGAGGCGCAGTCAATATATTCCCTGCCCTGATCGTCATAAAGCCTGGCACCTTTTCCCCTTACCAGGATGAGGTTTCGGCGGGGGTAGACCGGAAGCTCATATCGGTCTTCAAGCCCTTTAATATCGAGGCTGGTCATTCGATTACCGTCCCAATTCCTAAGAGCGCGTCCGCAATGGGATGTTCTCTTCGGCCATCTGCAATGATCACGCGGCTCGCTCCAAGCTCGCAAAGTTTTCGAACCGCCATCATCTTTCGCTTCATCCTACCATCCACTTGCTGTTCCCTGGCTTCGAGCTCAACCACTGGAATCCTTCGAATCAGGCTCGTTTCATCTTCCTTGTTCTCAAGAAATCCCGGGGCTTCGATCAAGTTGATCACCGTATGGGCGCGCATCGTTTTCTGAATGACCCTGACGACATCATCGTTTTCCGTATTGATGGCCATATTCTGTTCGTCAATAATAGGCACGGTGAGCACAGGGACATATCGATGATCGAGCAAAAGATCGAGAAGCCCCTTATTGATCGCTTCGGGTTTTCCGGAGTAATCCCTGAGGATTTTTAGCTTGCCGTCCTGGTAGACCCGGATCCCCTTATTGCGGATTCCCTGAATACACCTTCCGTCCAGACCCGAGAGGCCAACCGCATTGATGCCGTGTTGGTGGCAGAGTTCAACGATCCTTTTATTCCTTACCCCAGCATAGGCCATCATCATCTGGTCAATCAGGTCTTCGTCGGAATAGACGCTCGAGACTCCAGAGACTGAAGTGACGATCTTCCTGGGCTTTCCCAGTTCTTCGGCTAATTTGTCTCTAAGGGCGTTTGCACCATGGACAATAATGAACTTCTCTTTGATCTGTGCCAGATCCTGAATGATGCCCTGCAAATTGATTTCTGCCCCTCCGCCGATTTTAATAAGGATCATTTACCACTCCCTAATGGTTTCATTGGGTATCGTTTGCCAGCCCTCTTCAGAGGGAAAGACCTCCGAGCAGATGACGAGAGGTGGCCCCTCTTTATATCGCATCGTGAAGTAGTCTTCGTCGCCGACAAAGTAGGTCGAGAGGTAGATCTGATTTTCCTTCACGAGAATGATATTCATTCCTCGGATCGATCTTGTCCTTTTACGGATCAAGCCAACTGCCTTTCTCAGGGCAGTGAAGGTGTCGCCGCTGTCGAATCGTCGAATGAAGTTAAAGATCTTCTCCCCACCGATTCGCCCCTGTTCTTTGATTCGTACCCCCCTCAGCTCACCATTGAAGATGAAGATTCTTTCGCCATCGGTGAAGGGCATGTTGTTTTCGATGACGATATCCTTGTCCTCAAAGGCGCTTCGGGCATGGGCAATGAGAAGAGGGGTTTTGGGGAACTGGGAGAGATCATCTTCCCATACCGGACAGATATTCTTATAGAGTTGCCATTTTTGATCAACGTCCTTCCAGGCGTATCCCCAGCCGTGTCCCTGATATTCTTTACTGTTTTTGGCGATAAGGGCGAATGGGGTCAGATAATCTGCAGGAGCAAATGGTTGCTCTGATCGAACGGCAAGAAGTCGACACATAAGGTTTCAATTCGTATTGAGCCAAATAATCCTGGGTTTTTGGTTATGGCTACGAGGCCCGTTTCGGTTATTGGTAACGGTTACGTGTTAAGAATAAAAGAACGACAGATGTATCCTTTTATCAACGATACGGGCATCGTGACCGTTGAACGAAACCCATTTCTATCTAAATGGGGTGGAGACCCATGAAATTGAGGCCTGCTGTTTCTTCAAAACCGCACATCACATTCATGGCATGGACAGCCTGTCCAGATGCTCCTTTCATGAGATTGTCAATGGCCGAAATCACGACGAGTCTGTTTCCCTCTAATTCAAAACCGATATCGCAGTAGTTGCTTCCCACCAAGATCTTTGGTTCGGGAAGTCGATAGATCCCCTGTTTCTCCTTGACAATTCGGATGAAGGGCTCCTGTCCATAAAATTGGCGAAAGGTCGTCCAGATCTCTTTTTCTGTTGTTCCCGGTTTGACAAAGAGGTGGGCTGTCACTAAGATCCCCCGTACCATCTCAATGGAAGTGGCTGAGAAATGGACTGGGTAGCCGAGTTCCTGTTCCATCTCGGCAATATGCCGGTGGCCAGTCGGTTTATAGGAGCGAACGCAACCGCTTCGTTCTGGATGATGCGTGGCCTCGCTTACGGTATTCCCTCCTTCTGAGGAGCCACACTTGGCCTCCGCCACCACAGGCATAGTTGTATCCACAATCCCCTTTTTGAAAAGAGGCCAGAGGGGCAAAATGGTCGCTGTGGCATTGCACCCTGCACCCGTTATATAGCGGGCCTTTTTAATTTCTTCCCGGTGAAGTTCAACATTTCCATAGACGAACTCAGAGAGCTTATCTGGTCGGGGATGTTCCACACCGTACCATTTCAAGTACGCCGCAGGATCTTTCAACCTGAAATCGGCAGAGAGGTCCACGATCTTTTCAGCCAGACCGCTCAGTTCATCGAACCTCTGCATGAACTGGGTGTGAGGAAGAGAGACGAAGAGGAGGTCCACCTTCTCCAATTCCTTGATCGTGCAGAAGTTAAGGGAGGTCCTTTTCCGTAGATTTGGATGAATTCTCGTAACCGGTTTTCCCGCATTGCGCTCGGATGTCACCTGGTGAACCTCGACTCCTGGATGGTCCAGAAGGAGCCTGAGAAGTTCGCCACCGCCATAACCTGATCCACCAATGATTGAGACCCTCATCTCCTTCCCACCTCCAGCACATAGCCCACGACTTTGGCCGGAATATTGACTCCCGTCGTGTCAATGCTATTTCGGAACTCCATCGTATAGTTGACCTCATTAATCGAAAGACCCTCGGACGTCTCAAAGACATCGATGGCGACAACACCTCCTCCTACAGCTTTGGCTGCACGAACGGAGATGTCGTGAAGTTCATCGGTCACCGGGCAGTTCGAGGCTTTTCCTCCCCGTGCCGTATTGGTGATCCAGTGTTCAGATTGGCGGTAGATGGCACAGATGCAGCTATCTCCAACGACAAAGCTTCGGATATCTCTACCCCGCTTATCCACATATTCCTGGATATAGAAGATAGAGTGGTGATAACTTCCTAAGATCTCTTTATGCTCCAAGATGGCTTCCGCCGCATCGCGGTCGTTGACTTTCGAGAGAAGCCTTCCCCACGAACCGGTATTGGGTTTGATCACACAGGGATAACCGAGTTCATTCATGGCCGCCAGTGCTGATTCAGGGGTAAATGCCAGATAACAGCGAGGCGTTCGAATGCCCGCCTTGATGATAGCCTGGGTGGTCAGAAACTTGCTACCACACGTTTCTGCCACCTGGTAGGTATTGACCGTTGGAATCCCAAAGTCCTCGAAGACCTTAATCGCATGAATGGCTCTGGAATGGTTCACACACCGTTCGATAACGACATCGAAGGAGAAGTCGTTTCGGTGTAGATTGAAGACGATCTCTCTGTCATCGATCGGCACCACCTCTACCCCTGGTCGGCTGCGAAACTCATCCAACAGGAGTTTCTCCTCTTTCCGAATAATGGAATGTATCAGTCCTACTCTCATCGTCTCCACTCCAGATTTGGCGAAAGACAAACAGTCGATCGAGATTTGTTGAAGCCGAATCTCCTATCACATCATTTGACGATTCTATTTTCAATGGACGTGTCACAAGGTGGGTACTTCCGAGATGTTGCTCAATGGGTTAAAGCTGTTACTCGCCCCAGTCTTCCTCCTCTTGAGGGGCCTCTTGGACGCTATCTTTGCCAGTCACCTCTAATTCGGAACCGCAGTCTCCGCAGGTGATGATCTCACCCTTTTCCGTGCCTTCGGCCAGCTTGAATTCAAGTCCACAAACAGGAGACTCCGCCATTGCCCATTCCTCCTATTGAAGTTAAGGAATCATTTATACTATTTTTATTCCAATGTCAACCTTAACCGCCGGCAAGCATAATGATGAGATGGATCACATCACCGTCTTTGACGGGTTTGGAAAGTTCGTTCGGGTGGGCCGTTGCCTGATTCAGGTAAACTTCAATGACATTATGCAGTTTATCTTTTTTTGCGAAGAGGGCTTTCTCCATCCCTGGAAACTGCTGGATGAGGTGGTTCAAACATTCTCCCACGGTTTTTCCTTCCACAGTCACAACCTCTTGGCCATCCGTATATCGGCGATGGGTCGAATGAATATGAACTTTAATGGACATGGGTTACTCCTTGCATCTAAAGAATGATTCCTCCACAGTGGTCACACTCTGGATTTCGATGGACTGTAAATTCAGTGAAGATAGCTTCCAATCCGTCGTACATCAGAAGCCGGTTCGTCAGAAGTTGGCCAATACCGAGAAGATATTTGACCACTTCTGTAGCCAGGATGCTGCCAATGATGGCAGGGGCAACGCCAATGACAGGGAACTTTTCTTCAGGGATTGGGCCCCGATAGAGGCACCTCAGGCAGGCCGATTTTCCTGGCAGAATGGTCATGGCCCTTCCCTCAAAGCTCCTCACTGCTCCGTGAAAGAAGGGAATCCTCTTCTCAATCGCACAACGATTCAGGATAAAGCGGGTTGGGAGGTTATCCATTGCATCCACGATGGCTTCCACGCCATCCATCAGTTGGTGGATATTGCCTTCAGTAATCTCTTCATCAATCGGCTCCACCTCGACCATCCGATTGAGGTTTCTCAACTTCGTGATAGCAGAGTCGACCTTCTTCTTTCCAATGTCTTCTTCCCAGTGGAGAATCTGCCGATTAAGGTTGCTCAGCGAAACCCGATCGCGGTCAATCAGCCGTATTCTCCCAATTCCTGCGGCAGTCAGATAATAGGCAGCAGGTGAGCCCAAGCCGCCCACACCAGCAATAGCCACCCGTGACCTCTTCAGCTTTTCCTGACCTTCCAGACCGATTTCTTCGATCAGGATCTGTCGGTCATATCTTTCTCGCTCATCGGGTGTTAGCATGAATCCCCTCGCTTCCCCATATCCAAATCACCAATTTGGGAAATGGGTGTTCATCCCCTTGCCTGTTTCAGAAGGTTGGCCAGTTTTCCTGCGGCTTCCTTCTTTTTCGTCAGATGGGCCTCATCGGCATTAACAAAAGAGACAGCCTTCACATTGCAGAAGGTCACGCATTGTGGGTTGCCGTCACAATAGTCACATTTCACAGTGACCCGCTCCTTATGGTCGAAGAAGGGTTGGCCAAAGGGGCAGGCGATAATGCAGGTCCGGCATCCGATGCAGAGATTTTTGTCAATGACCACCCGATTATCTTTTTCAGGTTCCCTGTGGCAGGCCTTTGTGGGGCAGACTTCAACGCAGTATGCCTTTTCACAATGATTGCAGGTCATTGGAAGATAGAGACCTAACTGTTCCCATTTGACGACCCTAATTCGGGAACGGCTTGGATTGCTTGCACCTGTGTGATAGACCGAGCAGACCATCTCACACTGACGACAACCTGTGCATTTCTCCTGATCCACTAAAAGTACCTTCTGCTCCATTTGAATCTCCTTTAAAAACGCCAAACTCGAAACACGAAATTTGGAACTCGAAACAATTTCAAATTACCAAATGTTATAATATTCCAAACAAAAGAGTTACGAGAATTTGAATTTTAGAGATTTGGGTTTGTTTCGGCTTTCGAATTTTGAATTAGCTCATATCGGAGTTCCAACAGACGTTGCATTGGGATCTGGTCTTTAATCCCAGCCCTTAAGATGCCCAGCCTGAGAAAGAAGCCTCCTGTCAACAGTGAGATACCGGCTAAAAATAAGATAGCTGGGTTCTGGTAATACTTCGATATCCATTCAAGGATGATGGGAAAGACCAATCCCAGAAGGATGATGCCCTGCCAGAAGAGAAATCTCATTTTGCCGGTGACGAGAAGGCGTACGGAATCTTTTCCCTGTTCCGATACCTTGTAGGTACGGGAGAGAAAGAGATAGAGAAGGAATCCCTCGATTACCACCATGATTTGCTCTCCATACATTAAGGCCTTCATGGTGTGGCTGTCGTAGGAGATCAAACCAGTTCCCAGCAGCGATAGAATGATCGACATCGTTCCAGTTGAGAGGGCAGATGCGAGAAAGAGAAGGGGAAGAAGAGAGGTGTTCCACAGAGGGACCGATTTTGTTGCCTTTAAAAGGATGCCCGTATAGAGAGCGGTTGCGAAAGCAAAGAGGAGCGCGATTCCCTCCAGAAAGAGCCAGAGTTTCGATTCTGGGTAGAGCCATTTAACGGGGATGAGGGATTTGACGAAGATCAGCAACCCGAGGACGATAAAGACGGAAAGGATGATAAACCCACGAGCCACCCATGAGGTTCGGGGATTGAGACATGCATAGAAGAACCTCCATTTGATCCCCAAATCGAGGATGAGGAAGGGCGCACCGATAGCGACCAGGATTGGGCCCCAGAGGATTGGGAGACGGCCAAGGTTGAGAGGAAGACCAATCGACTCGATCGAGGGGATTGAGAGAGGGTTTAATTGGACACCGAGCCAGTGGATCAGCATCCCAATGATAAAGGAACCTGCTCCCATGCCAGCCAGAAAGAGATAGATCGCAATGATCGTCTTCCATTCCTGTTGGGGTTTCGTCGCTTTCTTCAAGACCAATGGATTCAACGATTTCACTTCCATTCTTAGCTCCCTTTGGAGTACAGTTCTTTATAATGAACAACCCAGATCGAACTAATCATAGCACATACAATAATATTGTCAAGATTTATTAAGTATTTTTAAAACCTCTATTGACAACGATAGGTCGAATCTGGTATCTTTTAGAAAAAAGTTCAATATGGTGAACGCATGAAAAAGAGCACTTATTCCGCTCCTTCGGTCAAAAAAGCCTTTAAAATACTTCATACCATTGCAAATTCCTCCTCAGGCTTGGGTGTCAGTGAACTTGCCAAACAGTTGAAGATCGGAAAGAGTACGGTTCATGGGATCACCTCTTCACTGGAGGCGCTGGGCGTTTTGGTTCGTGATCCAATCGATAAACGATATAATATCGGATACACCCTACTGGAATTAGTAAGAAAGAGTTACGGTCGAATCGAATGGAGAGAGGTCGCAAGGCCCTCGATGGAACGTTTGATGGAAAAAGTGGGGGAGACAATCTTCCTTGGCATTATGAACGGAGATCACATCACCATCTTAGATGTTGTGGAGTCCCATCACGAAATGAAGATCACTGCGCCCCCTGGAACCCGCTTGCCGCTTCTTGCAGGCGCAACGGGTAAGGTCTTCCTCAGCCAACTCGATGAGAAGAGGGTGAAGGAGATCATCCAGAAGGTGGGGTTGACCCGATTTACAGCAAATTCAGTGACCGATCCTAAACTCTTTCTTAAACAGATTGAAGAGACCAGAAAAAAAGGGTATGCGATTGACGATGAGGAGTATCTCGTTGGCGTAAGGGCCATTGCTGCTCCAATTCAAAGGGGATCCCTGCCTCCGGCTGCCATCTGGGCGGTCGGATTTAGCTCAAGCCTCAATGATCGGAAGATGGAAAGAGTGACCCTTGAAATCCAACAAGCAGGCCTCGAGATCAGCCACTCACTTGAAGGGCACCGGATGTGAGTCATGCGTGGAGATTACGAAAAGGAGCGAAGGATTCTGACGATATCGTCTCCGACCTCGTGCGTCTTGGACCGGCCTCCGAGATCGATCGTCCTCACTTTTTTCTCGGATAAGTTCTTCTTGACCGCCTGATAAAGAAGATCCCCTGCCTCTTTCTCACCGAGATAATCCAACATCATCCTGGCCGTCAGAATGGCGGCGATCGGGTTGGCCAATCCCTTTCCGGCAATGTCTGGGGCTGAGCCATGGACCGGATCGAAGAATCCCGGATAAGTCTTGTCGTTTGGGTTAAAACTGGCTCC
>CAKZKY010000326.1 GCA_937124575.1 uncultured Pseudomonadota bacterium
GGGGGGGATGAGTTAATAACCTTCTTAGCGAACCCCATTAGAGATTTTTCTCTAAACGGGGTGAACCCGGAGCCAAACAGTCTGTATAAGTTTTCCCGTTAGAAAGTTTCTAACGGAGTTTAGGTTAATGGTGTTGATTTCTTTTGATTCAGGATTTGTATTCCCATATAGATGTAATGAGTTCCAGAGAGAATGGTTAGGATGGTCGTAACGTAAATGGAAACAGAAGTTAATTTTTTAAAAAGAGGATCATAGTCCATCATTAAGGCCAACAGAACTGTCATAATTTGAAAGGTGGTGGTCATCTTACTGATAAAACTGGGATGGATTTTTGGGGGGTGACTGATGAGCATGATGACCAGGATGCCCAACAGAATGATAACATCCCGTGTGATGACAATGACCGAAAGCCAGCCCGGAAGAACCTCCACGATAGCAAGCGTGAGATAGGCGGAGATGAGAAGAAGCTTATCGGCAATGGGGTCGAGAAAGGCCCCCAATTCGGTCTTCTGATGGGTGAGGCGTGCTAAAAGACCATCGAGTCCATCCGTAATGCCGGCAATGGCAAAGGCAATCAATGCCCATCCAAAAGAATGATCCATAATAAGGATGACAAAAACTGGGATCAAAAGGACTCTTATGATGGTCAAGGTGTTTGGAAGGTTCATGGGATGCTAATCAAAGTCTAATCGTCTGATAATCTTATTGTCTCATAGTCTTATAGATTTTATTAAAAGATTATCAAACTATCCGACTCAACGACTAATGATCATTCATAGAAATTTCCGGGTTCTCCTTTGTATAGGTCTTTAAATGTGGTCAATTTATCGAGAAAAGCCAGATCAACCTTTCCGATCGGGCCGTTTCGTTGTTTTCCAATGATGACCTCGGCTTTACCCTGGTTGTCTTCTTGCCGATTGTAGACCTCCTCTCTGAACAGAAAAAGGATCACATCGGCATCCTGCTCGATCGCTCCAGATTCTCGCAGGTCTGAAAGCTGGGGGCGATTCCCGTGTCTCTCTTCGGTTTTTCTGCTGAGCTGAGATACCGCAATCACTGGGATATTCAGTTCTTTGGCTAATGCTTTCAGGGAGCGGGAGATTTCGGAAATCTCTTGTTGACGACTCTCTGCTTTGGCCCTTCCCTTCATCAACTGGAGATAATCGATGATGATCATACCAAGACGATGCTCGGCTTTGAGCCGACGGGCCTTTGCCCTCAGTTCGAGGACCGAGAGGGCGGCTGTATCGTCGATGAAGATAGGTGCCTCATAGAGTGTTCCGGCAGCAAGCGTCAACTTAGGCCAGTCGCTATCGTGGAGAAAGCCTGTTCGGAGCCGATTTCCATCCACCTGCGACTGAGAACAGAGCATTCGAATGACCAGCTGTTCCTTCGACATCTCAAGGGAGAAGATAGCGATCGGGATCTTCCGTTCAATGGCAGCATATTGGGCAACGTTGAGACAGAAGGCGGTCTTGCCCATGCTGGGCCTTCCAGCGACAATGATCAAATCGGAAGGTTGAAAGCCTGCTGTCATCTTGTCGAGGTCTTTAAATCCTGAAGGGACACCAGTGATAAGCTCCTTCTTCTCATATAGTTTTGAGATGGTATCGAGACTGTGTTTGACGACTTCGCGTATGGAGTAGAAAGAGGGTTTGACCCTTCTTTCGGAGATTTCGAAGATCGACTTTTCTGCCTCATCGAGGAAATTTTCCACATCTCCTCTGTCCTGATAACTCTGGGTGATGATCTCCGTGGAAGTTTCGATCAGCTTACGCAGGATCGCCTTCTCTCTGACGATTCTAGCATAGTATTCAATATTGGCGGCGGTGGGCACCGAATCGATGAGCGAAGCTAAATAGGAGGCGCCTCCAATCTCCTCGAGTTGTTCTCTTTTCCGCAACTCGTTGGTCATGGTGATTAGATCAGCAGGTTCATCCCGTTCAAAGAGGGCAATCAGAGCGCTGTAGATCTTACGATGAGCATCCCGATAAAAGTCATCAGGAACGAGGATCTCCATCGCTTTATTGATCGCCTCATTTTCAATGAGGATGCCTCCGAGGACCGACTGCTCCGCCTCGATGTTTTGGGGAGGGATTTTATGGGAAGAGAATTCGGACTCCTCCATATTCGATTTACCCTGTGAGAAGGCCCCGCTGGTTCAAGGGGGATGAGGTTTATTCCTGAACCACCCAGACTTTAAGATGAGCAGTGACTTCCGGTTGTAGTTTGATGGGAACGATATGTAATCCCAGACTTTTAATCGGTTCCTCTAATAGAATTTTCTTCCGATCCACATCCATTCCATTCTCTTTTAAGAAGGCTTCGATCTCCATGGAGGTCACCGAGCCAAAGAGTTTTCCGCTCTCTCCCACATTCTTCACAAAGGTGCAGGAAAGGTTTTCGATCTCTTGAGCCATCTTCACTGCATCCTTCTTCATCTTTTCGAGACGCTGTTGAACCAATGCTTTATTATGTTGGAGGGCTTTGAGGTTTTTTTCTGTAGCGAAGATCGCTTTTTTTCTCGGGATGAGGTAGTTCCTCCCATACCCATCCGAGACCTTCACCAAATCCCCGACTTTTCCTAAGGAAGGGATGTCTTCTAAAAGAATGACCTGCATCATGACCTCCTAAAAATTGTTGTGAAAAGATTAGGGTCAGGAGGCCCGTATCGTTTACCGTCAAAGGGTAAGGTGGGGATTTAAGACGATTAACGTAACCCCGTCACGAAACGGGCATCGCAACCTTGACCAGAGAACGAACCTATATTTGTTACCATCATACTTTTGTTTAATGGACGGCTGTTGTGAAGGGCAAGATAGCAATATTCCGAGCCCTTTTGACGGCGATCGTGATCTGCCTCTGGTGTTTGGCACAGTTTCCAGAGATCCTTCGGGGAACGATCTTCCCACGTTCCGTCACAAAATATCGAAGGATCCTTGGATTCTTATAATCAATATCGAGCTTCTTGTCGGTACAGAACCGACAGACCTTCCGTCTCATAAATGGTTTTTTCTTTCGATCCGGAGCTGGTTTTTCAGCCGGTTTTTTCATACTCTTCTCCTCTTTCTTCACTTTGCTCATTGTTTCTCATCTCCTATCCCAAGGTCCGTTTCGCTCGCATCGGTCCGATGGAGTTCCGATGCGATGACCTCTGTCAGTGAGCGATTTCTTCCTTCTGGTGTCTGCCAACGTCTCTGATGAAGCCGGCCTTTGACCAGAAGATGTTGACCACTCTGTAATTCGGCTCCGCATTGGGCCAATTTGCCGAGGACGACGACATGAATCAGGTTTGTACGAAAGCCTTTCCGTTTAGAGACCTGTCCCAATCTACCGCAATCCGGTCTGTTTTGTGAGTCCTTTTCTGAATCGTTTAACTCCAGAGGAAACTGAAGCACAGGTGTTCCATCGGGTTGATAGTGAAATAGTGGTTCGTTTGCTACTTTCCCTGTTAAGATGACCTGATTCACAGAAGTCATACACTTTCCTCTGTTTCCTCTTCTGGCTGATCCTCTGGAATTCCTCCTTCCGATGTAGAGGCACTCTTTTCGTCCAGGCGAACCGATTGGAACTTGATGACGGCATCCATCACTCTATAATTTCTTTCTAATTCGGAGAGCAGGGGAGGTGTTCCAGAAAAGTGAATTAAGATGTAATGACCTTTGGACTTCTTTTTCACTTCATAGGCGAGTTTTCGTTTTCCCCAATCTTCGGTCTTCAGAATCTCTCCATTGCCCTGGGTGATGATCCCTTTGATTTTCTCAATGGTTGACTGGGCGGCTCCTTCTTCCAAATCAGGGTCGAGAATAAAGATGGTTTCATACTTCCTCATGGTTTACCTCCTTGTGGATTATAGCCCTAAAACAGAGTTTAGAGCAAGGGGTTATCCATTGCGGATTGCGGATTTCGAAATGGCGATTTTAAAGGTTTTGGGCTCCGAAATCCCCTGTCCCAATCGGGGCAGGCGTCATCCGTCATTTTGGAATTGAATTATTCGGTTTTACCGACTTCTGCCGATTTGCTGACCCCAGCGATATGGCCCCGGTTGACCTTAACCCTCACCTTATCAGAGATTTCAATGGTGACGATATCGTCCCGAAGTCCGGTTATTTTGCCGTAGATGCCTCCGCTGGTCAATACTTGATCTCCAACCTTCAGATTCGCAAGCAAGTTTCGGTGTTCTTTAGCTCTTTTCTGCTGGGGGCGAATCAGCAGAAAGTAAAAGATGACAAATATCAGGATGATCGGGAGAAAACTTAGAAACTGTGAGCCTCCTTGCCCCCCACCTCCTCCTGGTGTTCCCATTGCGTAAGCGAGATCCGTTAACATAGCTCCTCCTATCTATTTTTTTCTTGGCAATCTTCCTTGACGGAGGATCACCCGCAGATAAAAAAATATCCTGACTTTTTAGGTTAAGGTTACGGTAACGAAGCCCATTTCGGTTACTGGTAAGGTCACGGGCAAAGAATAAAGAAGTGATCAACGTTGCCTTCTATTAACGATACGGCCATCCTTACCGTTACCGTATAACGAACCCCTTATTTCTATGTCAATGTTGTCTCATTCCATACAAATGCTTCATCGACAGTTTCTTTCTTCTCAGACATCGTTGCCTTATAAAATTCGAAGAGCCGGTTTTCTTGAATGGCGGTCCGAATCTCCTTCATCCACTGCATATAATAATAGATATTGTGGATCGTATTCAACCTCGAGGAAAGGATTTCATTTGCCAGGTAGAGATGCCGGAGATAGGCCCTTGAGTAGTTGCGGCAGGCGTAACAGCCACATGTTTCGTCAATCGGTCGGGGATCTTCTGCATATTGTGTCTGTTTAATCGATATCTTCCCCTTTGAGGTGAAGAGCATCCCATTTCGTGCATTCCTCGTTGGAAGGACACAGTCGAAGAGGTCAATCCCCTGTATGGTCGCATGAAGAATATCCTCGGGTGTACCCACACCCATTAAATACCTTGGCCTATCTTCGGGCAGGAAGGGGACGGTCCACTCCAGGGCTTCCTGCATCAGGGATTTTGGTTCTCCCACACTGAGCCCTCCGATGGCATAGCCCTGAAAGGGCAATCCGGTCAGGTCTCTGGCGCTCTCCTCACGAAGATCCTGATACATCCCACCCTGAACGATGGCAAAGAGGGCTGGATCACCGCTCCTTTTTGCCTTCAAGCACCTCTCAGCCCACTGGGTTGTGAGTTTGGTTGATGACTTTACATATTCGCGAGTCGAAGGGTAGGGCACACATTCGTCCAGAACCATGGCGATGTCAGAACCGAGCGTTCTCTGAATTTCGATTACCTTTTCAGGCGTAAAAAAATGTTCAGAGCCGTCAATATGGGATTGAAATGAGACTCCCTCTGATGAGATCTTCCGCAGTTTCGCAAGGCTGAAAATCTGATACCCGCCACTATCGGTCAGGATAGGCCCCTCCCAGTGAATGAAGCGATGAAGCCCTCCAAGCCGCCCAATGGTCTGATAGCCAGGTCTTAGATAGAGATGATAGGTATTTCCCAGAATTCCTTCCACACCGACTTCAACGAGCTCTTCCGGAGTGAGAGACTTAACTGTTCCCTGGGTTCCAACGGGGAGAAAGGAAGGGGTCATAAGAACGCCATGATCGGTGACCATCCTTCCCAGGCGTGCCTTGGATGAACTGTCTTTTTTTAGGATCTCAAATTGAAAAGCCATCACTCCACACTGTTGGAATAATGGAATAGTGGAATTTTGGAATGTTGGTCTTTCTTCAGATTTAACTCTTGCCATCTCATCGGTTGGCTCTATCTTACATCCATTATTCCATCGTTCCGGTATTCCAAGATTCCATATATTTTTTACAGAATCAGCATGGCATCGCCATAACTGTAAAACCGATACTTCTTTTTCACTGCTTCTTGGTAGGCTCGGAGGACGAAGTCCTTACCTGCAAAAGCCGAAACCAGCATGATCAACGTTGATTTGGGAAGATGGAAATTGGTGATAAGCCCATCGATGACCTTAAAACGATAGGGAGGGTAGATGAACAAGCCCGCATTCCCTTTTCCCGATTTCACTCGGCCTTCCTGATCTGCAAAGGATTCGAGGGCACGGGTGGTTGTTGTTCCAACAGCGATGACCCGTCCGCCTTGACCTTTTGTCTTTTCAATTTCTTTAACTACTTCTTCTGTAATTTCGACCCATTCTTTTTCCATCCGGTGTTCTTCAATGGTTTTCGATTTGACCGGAGTGAATGTCCCTGTGCCAATGTGAAGGGTGATCGTGGCGATTTTGATGCCTTTTTCATTTAAGATCTGGAGCATCGATTGTGTGAAATGGAGGCCTGCTGTAGGAGCGGCAATGGATCCGTCCTTCTCTGCGATGACCGTCTGGTAACGTTCCCAATCGAGCGGTTCATCTCCTCTCTTGATATAGGGAGGAAGCGGGATATGGCCGATCTCCCAGAGAAGGTCTTCGACCTGTTTTCCTTTAGGGAAGACGATCTTTCCTCTACCGCCTTTAACTTCCATCAGATCTACATAGGTCTCTTGGCCGAGTCGAATACGAATCTTATTTTCCACCTTACCGACATTTTTAACGAGACCCTCCCACTGCCCTTTGGCTCCATTCCAAGTGGGGACAAGGAGAATTTCAACCTTTCCTCCAGTCTCCTTATTTCCAATCAGTCGAGCTGGAAGAACACGGGAGTTATTCATTACCAATAGATCGCCGGATCGGAGGTAATCCAGTAAATCTACGAAATGGCGATGTTCGATCACGCCTTGACTCCGATTGAGGACCATCAGGCGAGACTCTCCACGACGGGCCGATGGATATTGGGCAATCAATGATCTGGGGAGGTTGTAATCAAACTCTTCAATCTTCATAGGATTCGCATCAACCAGGATTTAAACTTTATTAAACTAACAGGTTAAACCCAAATCTGCAAGTCAACCCTACGGCTCACCAGCCTAGAGGCTTGGGTTTGCTCAGGGTTGATCCTGAGCAGGGCCTTATTCTCCTTGGAGTCGCCGAACGGGCCAATTTGACTTTTCAGTCCCATTCGATTAATTTTAGATTTATGAAACCATTCACTTATAAAGATTCGGGTGTTGATATTGATAAGGGAGATACATTCGTCCAGGCCATCAAAGGGATGGTTGAGACAACCTTCCGTCCTGAGGTGATGACGAAGTTAGGAGGTTTTGCAGGATGCGTCTCTCTCAATCTCGAGCGATATAAGAAGCCCATCCTGGTCTCCTCTACAGATGGCGTGGGAACGAAATTGAAGATTGCCTTTCTGATGAACCGACATGACACGGTAGGAATTGATCTGGTGGCGATGTGTGTCAATGACATCGTGGTCACAGGAGCCAGGCCGCTCTTCCTCCTCGATTATTTTGCGACCTCGAAGCTGGACCAGGAGAGAGCCATTCAGGTGGTAAGCGGTATTACCAAAGGTTGTTTGGAGGCCGAATGTTCGCTTATCGGCGGTGAAACCGCAGAGATGCCCGGTTTTTATGCAGAGGGCGAATATGATCTGGCTGGGTTTGCTGTTGGCATTGTGGAGGATGCCCATCTCATCGATGGCTCCAGCGTGACCGTAGGGGATAAGTTGATCGGGATCGCCTCCAGTGGCCTACACAGCAATGGATACTCCCTGGTAAGGAAGGTCCTCTTAGATCACCATCGTTTAGATCTCAATAGCCCTATCGAAGAGCTTGGAGGGGTTTTAGGAGACGAACTCCTTCGGCCGACACGAATCTATGTCAAGACCGTTCTCAACCTGGTTCGGGATTTTAAAATCGGGGCCATTGCCCATATTACCGGTGGAGGCATTCCAGGGAACCTGCCGCGCGTCATTCCCAAAGGGTGTAAAGCCATTGTACAAAAAGGGACCTGGGATATTCCGCCCATCTTTCCATTTCTTCAAGAGAAGGGAAACATACCAGAAGAGGAGATGTTTAAAACCTTCAATAATGGGATTGGAATGATCCTCATCGTTAAGAACAAGGAGGCCAGTGAGATTCTCGAAAGGCTTCGCTCCATGGGTGAGAAGGTGTTTCTCATTGGAGAGATCGGTAAGGCCGAAAAGGAAGAGAAGATCGAATTGATTTGAAAAAGGTTTAAAGAACCTCTTGGCCTGGTCGGATCGTCCTCATTATCATGCCGATAAAGAGATTACCTTCCTCAAATAAGGAGACCGATCCTTCAGCATCGAAAACCATTGTATTGTTGAGCAGCTGTCTGGCTGGATTAAGGACCCGTTATGATGGGAATCATAAACGGAAAAGGGAGTTGCTTCGACGATTAAAAGGATCTGCCATCCTTCCTGTCTGTCCCGAACAGTTAGGAGGCCTTCCAACACCGAGAAGTCGTGCACAGATCGTTGGAGGAGATGGAACCGATGTGCTAAGAGGGAAGGCCAGGGTGATCAATGAGCAGGCGCAGGATGTGACCGCCCAATTCATCAAAGGGGCAAAAGAGACCCTCAAAATTATCCGGCTGAATGGAGCCAAAAGGGCTTTTTTAAAGGAGGGAAGCCCCTCCTGTGGAACCCTACGCTCTGTTCGAGGCAAGAGGGATTCAGGTCCTGGAGTGACCACAGCCCTGCTTCTCAAAGAGGGAATCGAAGTCATCAGTGTCGATTGAAATCGGGGAGCCAAGCCGATGAGGGAGCCACCCAAAATCTTTGATGTCGCTGTATTAGGCACTGGAGTTGGAGGCCTGATTGCAGCCACCCGACTGGCCAATGAGAAACGTAGTGTTCTACTTCTAAAAGAAGATAGATACCAACTCTCATTTAAAAAAGATGGATATTGCTTCGTCCCCTTTTCAAATTTCTCTGAAAGACGGGTCCGAACAGACCTTCTAAAGAAGATTCCATTTTCCTCTTACCGCAGGGAAGATCGAAGGCAGGCGGAGAAATCTGAGCAGAAGTGTTCCGTTCAACTCATTTTACCCGAGGCGAGGATCGATCTTTATCAAACGTTTCCCCTCCTTCAAAGGGAATGGAGAAGGGAATTCCCAAAGGAATTGAACCCGATCGAAAACTTCTATGCTGAACTGGGTCGAATTTATCAGTCTTTAAAGGCTATCAAGAGTAAAGAGGGGGACGGGTCCTTCTTTCCAATTTGCAGGGGGTCTTTGATCAAGAGATGGTTCTCCTTGGCTCATCTTCCGAAGGGCAGATCGGAGCGGTGGCTTTCGTCTTTCTCCCCCGAATTTAAGAAGTTCATTGAACTCCAGGTGATTACCTGTGGCAATCTCCTTGCAGACTCCTTCCCTATCTCTTTGATATCCTATCTCTTGATCCATGAGGAGGAAGAGATCTCGGAGACAAATCTCGATCTGGACATAATGATTCGGAGCCTGCTTGAGGGACTGATCCAATCGGGTGGATGGGTTGAAGAAATTAGGGGAGTTGAAAAGATCGAGAGCACGGGAATGGAAGAATTTTTTATCTCATTAATAGGAGAGAAAAGGGATTTCAGAGCCCAGTCTCTCATTTTGAATTCGCCCTATCATCGCCTATCCCACCTCTTCGGGAAAAGAGGAAAGGCCCTATCGAGATGGAATAAAAAAATACGACCGCGTTATGTCATGTTTCCATTCTTTTTAGGGCTTCGTGAGAAGGTGATACCGGTGGGGATGGGCGACCTTCTCATATCGATTCTGAATTTAGAAAAACCATATGAAGGAGGAAACCTCCTCCTTCTTGGTCTCAGTAGAAAGGGAGATGAAAGGCAGGCTCCGGAAGGGAAGAGGGCCCTTACGGCCCAATGCTTCATCCCTTTATGGAAGACGGGAAAGGATATTTCCTATTTACAGGATGGAGTGATTCACCATCTAAAACATCTTTTTCCGTTTTTAGAAGATCATATCGAGTTGATTGAAAAAGATTGGGCAAATGACCAGATCGGTTGTTGGTCTTATCCTCATTATCTTTATCAGGTGGATTCCGATTATCAATGGAGAGATGGGATTATCCCCATTCAACTTTCTAAAAACCTTTACTTTTCAGGAAGAGAAAATTTTCCGTACTTAGGTCTTGAAGGGGAAGTTCTCAGTGGGATTTTTATCGGGGAGGAAATATCCAGGAAATATCGTTGATGGTTTTTAAATGGATTGAATTGTATTCACCCCATTGGAAAAGTGAGATTCTTCTGATGGGGATGATTTTCTAAGGAGGTTTTTTTTTCTTCGAATTTGAGTTTTCGGACTCTTCTTCTTCCAATTCATCACCGAACATCTCATACCATTTCATAATGGACTTCAGCTTTTCATTTTCATAGAGGAGGATGTCTTCTGACGTCAGCTCCGTCCATTTTTTATAACTGATTTTATTTTCATCATCTTCGCTCATCGTATTTTACCTGGATTAAGAGGTTTTGTATAAATTAAAATGCAAATTGCTTGCCAAACAGGAAACTAAATTCAAAGAATATCTAACCCTTTGATATTAGACAATAAAAAGTCAGTTGCTTTGAGAGTTTTAAAGAGATGAGAAAAAACTTATAACATAAATTGTCACCTTTCAAAAATATTTTTCTGTCTGTTAAAGCTGAATCCCATTTTTATTATATATCGTTATTAAAAAATAGGTAAGCGTGATGATAAAGCCGTTCACATCCGTTTGACAGTATCCTTCTGACTTTGTTATGAAGATCGGCATGAAAGAGATAAAAAATATTTGGGAAGACACCTATCTTGTCAGTTTCTATGAAGTGGATGCGAAGAACTGTGTTTTTCTCCCGAACGTTTGGAAATATCTTCAGGAAACCGCTTGGAATCACGCCCATCACCTTGGAATCGGCTATTCTGATCTGGCCTGCCGTGACTATTTTTGGGTCTTATCACGCCTGGCCATCGAGATGAAGGAATATCCCCAATGGGGGGATAAGATTCGGGTAAAGACCTGGTTAATGGGGAACAGCCGCCTATTTGCACTAAGAGATTTCCGGGTCCTTAAGGACGATGATCAAGTGATCGGAGGAGCGAAGAGCGCTTGGGTGGTGCTCGATTTAAAAACTCGCAAACCCCAGCGAATTGATCCTTTCCTTGAAGGTTTGAATTCCCATCCGGATCAGCATGGCGCTGAGATCACCTTGGATAAACTTCCTGTTTCCGATGTTTTTGACATCGAGACATCCTATATCGTCCGGTATAGCGATCTGGATATCCACCAACATGTCAATAATTCAAGATATATCGAATGGATTCTGGATAGTTACCCATTGGAAATGAGCCAGACCCACCAGATCGCAACCTTTGAAATGAACTTTTTAGCTGAGTCGAACTTTGGTGACGAGATTGTCGTCGGTTCGAAACAAGATGAAGAATCCAATTTGACCTTCTTGCATGCCATTGTCCGAAGAGAGGATGGAAAAGAGCTCTGCCGGGCAAGGGTGAGATGGAAGAGGATTGAATGACGAGAGAAGCCACTGTGGAAGAGATGGAAAGAAGATTGACTCTGAGCAAGGTTGCATTAGGAGAGGTTCCTCCAGATACCCTCATCACCCATATGACTCTATTCAATTCCCATACAGGGGAGTTTATCAAAGACCAATCCCTTTGGATAAAAGATGGTCTGATCGCCTATATAGGGAAAGACTCATATCCAGGGAAGGGAGATCAGACATTGGTCATTGATGCAGAGGGCATGACAGTCCTTCCGGGTTTAATCGATGGCCATACCCATATGGTGAGTAACCGATATGGCATTGAGGAATTTGTAAAACATGTGATCCCAACCGGAGTGACTACGGTCATCACCGAGCTCATGGAGACCGCAACCATTTCGGGGAGAGATGGGATTGAATTCCCTGTGAAAGGATTCGAAAAACAGCCCATTCGGTTTTATTACACAATCCCGCCAGTCTGTGGGCTTACACCCGCTGAAGAGGTTATGGCCCCAAGCAATGATCTGCTGATTCCATTTCTCAGAGATCCTCAATGCGTTGGGATTGGAGAGATCTATTGGGGAAACATCTTCTTAGATGGAGGACAGGGGGAGAGAGTTAGAGAACTGGTGAATATCGCTCTTGGAATGGGAAAGGTGGTTGAAGGCCATACTGCAGGTGCATCTGAAAGAAAACTCCAGGCTTATACCGATTTTGGCATCTCTTCCTGCCATGAGCCCATCACCGAAGAAGAGGTTTGGGAGCGATTGAGATTAGGCTACTGGGTTATGATCCGAGAGGGCTCAATCCGAAAGGAGCTTCCGGGTGTTGCAGGAATCTTTAAGGAGAGGATTGATTACCGAAGACTCATCCTTACCACGGATGGAGTAGATCCAGGAGGATTTCTCGAAGAAGGTTATCTGGATGCGTCTCTTAAGACTGGGCTGAAGATGGGTATTCCGCCGGCTCTTGCCTACCAGATGGTGACGATCAATGTAGCAGAACATTTTCGTCTCGACCATCTCATTGGGTCTCTCTCGCCTGGTAAAAAAGCAGACCTTGTGATCATTCCATCACCCAGCGAATATTCACCCCGGCTGGTGATGTGTGATGGAAGGGTCATTTTTAGAGATGGGAAGTCTCTGGTAGAGCCTAAAAAGGTCTTCTTCCCGGAATCGATGTTTCGTACTGTAAATGTCAATGATAGCGATATTCCCTCTCTTCCAACCCGAGGAAAAGTGAGGGCCATGGAACTTGTGAATCGGCTTGTCACCAAAGAGTCTATTGTTGACCTCGAAAACGATGAGGAGATGAAGGATGTCATTTCGATTCTGACAAAGGACCGATTGAGAAACGGTGAAGGTTTCATAGGTTTTCTTAAAGGGTTTGGACTTGAAAGGGGTGCTTATGGAACAACGATGAACTGGGACAGTCCGGCTTTGATCGTTGTTGGATGCGACCAGCTATCCATGAGAACAGTGATGGGCAGGCTCCGGGAGAATGGAGGTGGAAATGTCTATGCAATTGGAGAGGAGGTGGTGGCAGAATTTCCCGCTCCTGTCTGCGGGCTGATTTCATTAAGGCCGATGGAGAAAGTGCGAAGTGAATTGAAGCGGATCGAAGATTCTCTGAGGGAGAACGGAGTGAGATGGGAGAACCCCATTCTTACCGTGGATACCCTCAGCACAGCTGCCATTCCGCACTTTCGGATCACCCACCGCGGCTATGTGAGATTAAGGGATCGAAAAATTCTTGGGGTTGATCTTTGACCCCAACGTGTAAGGGATGGCTCTCCCAATAGATGGTACCATTTCACCTCAAATATTTTCTGATGAATTAGCCCCTTCTTTTAAAGACGCCAAATAGTTTGTCAAGGCTCGACTTTTCAAGTTTCGATATCGCTTCGAATTCTCCGGAATCGAGCCAGATTCCCTCACAACCCGAACACTTATCCACCTTTAAGTTTTTATAGTCAATTTCAATCAGTTCCATTCCACATTTTGGGCATTTCATATAGTGAAGGGCTTTGAGTCGTTTCTTCTCCTCCTCGGCCAGTCTTTTCTGTTTTTCCTCTTCGGCCTGTTTCCTCTTTTCAAACTCCAGCCTGGCAAAGTATTCTTCTTCTTTTTCACTCGGTTTCTTCATGGTTCCTCCTTCTATGTGAATTAGCCTAAATCTTTTATCATTTCGATGCCCCTTCTTTCAACATCTTCTTCATTTCGATCCAGTCCTTCATCTGTTGAAGATTTTCGGTCAGGTTCCACCAGCCGTTTTTAAATGTGGCATAATCTGGAGCTCCGGTCATGGCTGAAGCATATTTGACGGAGTTCGCATAAAAGAGCCACTGTCTGATCCACATCTGTTCGACCTTCTCATCGAAGGGATTTTTACCCTGCGGAAGCCCTTCAGCTAAACCCTGTTTCCATGCCTCAAGTAAGAGAAGAGTTGCATTTAAGCTCATCTTATCGGTTTCCTGAATGGTGTTGTCCAGTCTTGCGAAATGGTTATTGATCCAAGAAGTTGCATGACATTGATTGCAAACTTCATACATCACCTTCCTTCTCTTCTCCTGCTCCTTTGCATCGATCAAACCTTCATTGGCCGCCTCTCCCGTGAAAGTTGTTGGCAGAGGAAGCCCGTCCTTATTTCGGATGAGAGAGGTATCGCCTTGTATTGGTTGAGGATGGGAATGGATGAGCCCAAAGAGCCTGACCCATAATCTTGAACCGAAGTCATGTGTTCTCTCAGCGATGACCTTTCCGTCCGGTGAAGTGATGAGGCTATTATGGCAGGCAGCGCAAGTGGGTGTCTGGAAGTCTTTACCGATTCTCCAGGGCACAGCATTGAAATTCCATTTTGAATAGTTGGAGAAATAGATATTGCCATGTTTGCTCTCTTTGTAAACATTCCAGGCGGGAACATCAGGTTCGAGGTGGCACTGGGAACAGGTGTAGGGTTTGCGGGCGACCTCAATGGAAAACTGGTGTCTCGGGTGGCAGGCCGTGCAGGCCCCCATACTTCCATCTGGGTTGATCCTTCCCACTCCCTGATTGGGCCAGTTGGTTAATTTAGGGACTTCGATATTTCCCATCGGGCTTTTAACGGTTTCCATTCCTGCGAACTTGACCTCTGTTCCGTGGCAGCCGAAGCAGGTCTCCTGCCGGGTGAAATCGGAGACCTCCCTTTGAACGATCCTGCCGTCTTCAACGGCCTTTTTACTGATGATGGTCTCAACCAATGTGTGGAAGACCGG
>CAKZKY010000327.1 GCA_937124575.1 uncultured Pseudomonadota bacterium
AAAGTCTTAGCAGTTAATGAGGAACTTGAGGACTCTCCTGAGTTGATCAATTCAAGCCCCTATGAGAAGGGGTGGATCTTTAAGATCGGTCCCACCAATCTCCAAGAAGATCTCAAGAACTTAATGAAAGTGGATCAATTGGGAGACTTCATCCAATCGGAAATCGAAAGGGTTAAGAAAACGAAGGCGTAGCCGTCTTTCATTTTGGAGTGAAGGAGAAGAAGGGCGCTCCAATCGAGCGCCTTTTTTTTCTTTTTCAAACGGCTTCAAGGGATGATTTGGTATATTGGTCTTACCTCTTTAATTTTTATTGACTGAGGGGGAGCCATCTGTTATATAAAAAATTAGGAGGGTTTTTTGGGGTTTCCCCTGATCCATCGGATGCTTCCCAATAAACCATCTTAAACAACATGGACCTCTCAAAGTTATCCCCCAAACAGTTGTTGGAAATAGATGCTTGCACTCGCTGTGGAGAATGCCTCCATTACTGCCCAATCTATTCTCAGAAAGGTGAGGAGGGAATCAACCCGCGTGGAAAGATCCATGCGATGAAGAGATTCATCCGTGGCCAGTATGGTCTTTGGGCTAAATTGTTCGGGAAGAAGAGATTGACCGAAGAGGAACTGAAGAAGTTTTCAGATATGGTCTATTGCTGTACCCTGTGCGGGGAGTGCGGAACGCAGTGTCCTGTTTCAATCGATTCGAGAAGCCTCTGGTTTGTCCTAAAAGAGGTCCTGGCTGATTTGGGTCATTATCCCAAGCCACTTAAAATGATGAAAGGGCACGTCCTCCAAGACCATAATATCTCCGGTCACGATAATACCCAGAGAACGGACTGGCTCGAAGGCATCGCAGGGGTACCCACCCACCGTTATCAAAAAGAGAAGGCTGAGGTCGTCTATTTTGTTGGATGCGTCTCGGCCTACTTCCCGATGGCTTATAAGATTCCCCAGAGCTTTGTCAGCATTCTTGAGCGCACGGGGATTGATTTTACCCTTCTGGGAGGAGCGGAGTGGTGTTGCGGATTTCCGCTTCTGGTCGGCGGTTTTAGGAAGGAAGCCCAAGCACTATTTCAACACAATATCGAAAGCGTCAAATCCAAGGCCGCCCACA
Source organism: uncultured Pseudomonadota bacterium (assembly GCA_937124575.1). Lineage (GTDB taxonomy): Bacteria > Desulfobacterota > BSN033 > BSN033 > UBA1163 > RBG-16-49-23. The sequence continues at coordinate 1,114 of CAKZKY010000327.1, forward strand.
CGGTCGTCTTCTCATGTCCCTCTTGTTACCATACCTGGCTGAAGGATTATCAAACCGAATTCAGACTCTTTGACTCGACACAGTTCCTCCTCACCCTCATTCAAGAAGGGAGAATCCGATTTATTGAGAAGAAGGTGAAGGTCACTTACCATGATCCCTGCGATCTTGGAAGAGTCAGCGGAGTCTATGAGGCCCCCAGAGAGATCCTGAGGTCAATGCCTGGGGTGGAGTTTGTGGAATTGCCAAACAACAGAGAACGTTGCAAATGCTGTGGCGGTGGCGGTCTTCTTGAAATGATCGAGCCAGATCTTTCAGCCACCCTTGCAAAGGAAAAGATCAGGGAGATTCAGGCAACAGGGGCTGATCTGCTCATCACTTCCTGCCAGCAGTGTTTACGAACCATTCAATCCACTGCAAGGAAGATGAAGCTTCGTTTAAAGACCACCTATATAACTGAGATTGTCTTGATGCATATGGAGGAAAACGAGGTAAAAGTCGAGGAGAAAGAGATTCCTTTCATTCCCGGTTAATTAGACAGAAGATTATTTCATTGACCTTTGCCGTTGTCGGAGTTCGTACCGGTGCTCGTTTTCATTCGGAACGAAGAGCGTTAAACGAGAAACGATGAACCCCATTTATCGGAAGGACAAATGATTTGATAGAATAGTAGAATAATGGGTTAGAAAAAGTTTTTTTGTTTTACCCAACATTCCATTATTCCAATCTTCCATTATTCAAGTTTATATGGAGAAACATCTCATCTTCTATGCTATGTTCATCCCGAGTATGATCCTCTTCTTCTGGGGGATGTGGTTCCGGATCAGCCTCTATCTTCGGGGCACGATCGAGGGTGCAGAGAATTCAACCCAATGGCAAAAATTGGCGATCCTTACCAGTAGATGCTGGCAAGGGTTTTGGAAGAAACCTGACAGGTATATCAAAATTCTCATTACGGATGTCATCTTTCATAAGAAACTCTTCGGACAATCTTTCTATCGCTGGCTTACCCACACCCTACTCGTTGTCGGTTTTGTTGCCACCTTCATCGTTGACATGATCAAGGGATTGACGACAGGTTATCTTGTCGAATTAAGCCATTTCATTCCATTTTTCTCATTCGCACACGCCTTTGAGACAGGTTCGATCCGTCCTTTCCTCGACTTCTTCCTTGAGTTTTTCAGCTTTCTCATACTGGTCGGATGCGTTCTCGCCATCATCCGACGTTTCTTTATCCGACCGGATCAATTAAGAACCGAAGAAGAGGATATCGTCACCCTCCTCTTCATTTTTTACCTTTCGTTGTCCGGTTTTTTCATTGAGGGATACCGAATCGCACACCCTGAAGTCGTGACCAACCGGGTCTATATGGCTAATTTTTCTCCTCCGAGCGCTAATAACTGGGTTTCATTTTTCGGGTATTTCCTGTCACTATTTCTGAAGGATATCACGATCAATCCTCACTTTCTCTGGTATGCGCATGTCATTCCTTGCCTCGTCTGGTTCGTTTATATCCCCCATTCAAAACTTCTCCATATCTTCACTTCATCAGTTACTGTATTCGTAGACCGCTCGAGAGATAAACCCTACCATTAGAGAAGGTAACTATTTGAATTCTCTTAATTTATAAATTGGCTCAGCTTCATACTTGACAAAAACGAATATTGGTGATAATGAAAAAAATCACAAATAATCATCTCTGCCTTCTTTCTCTGATTGAGGATGAAGCAGGGAAATGAAAAGGAGGGGTTTTTATGACAATTAGCAAATGGATGACCGCAGGTACAGTTCTTAAGATGATGGCTATGCACTATCCAGACAAGCCAGGAGCCGGTGATAAATTCCGCAACATGACGTTCAAAGAGTGGAATGAGCGAAGCTGTCGGTTTGCCCATGTTTTGAATCAATTAGGGGTGAAAAAAGGGGATCGGTTTGCGATTTTAGCTTACAACTGCGTGGAATGGATGGAGTTTTATGCTGGATCTGCAAAAGGGGGACAGGTGACAGTTCCTGTGATGTTCAGGCTTGCACCGCCTGAGATCGAATATGTGGTAAATCACTCTGATTCCAAGGCTTTTATCGTAGCCAAAGAGTTTGTTCCTATTGTTAATCAACTCCGCAATAAACTTCCCAATATCCCCCCCGAAAATTATATCTACTTTGGAGACGATCAGACACCGGAGGGATATCAATCCTATGAATCGCTTCTCGCAAAGGCCTCTCCTGAAGAGCCGGATGTGATAATTGATGCAGAAGATATGTGGAATATCATGTATACCTCTGGCACCACAGGAAAACCGAAAGGGGTGGTCAGAACCCACGAAGGCAATGTGTCGCAATATATCTTAAATGGAATCAATATGGGTTTGAGACCGGATGATTGTGTGATGTTGGTCATGCCCATGTGCCATATCAATTCGATCTATTATTCCTTCACCTATACCTATGTGAGTGCAAGGGTCTTCGTTTACAATATGATCAGCTTCGATCCACTCGACCTGTTGAAGACGATAGAAAAGGAGAAGATCACGTTCACCTCTCTCGTTCCCACCCATTATATCATGATGCTTGCCCTTCCAGACGAGGTGAAGAAGAGCATTGATGTCAGCTCCATCCGTCAACTTCTCATTTCTTCAGCTCCAGCACGTAAAGATACCAAATTGGCCATTATGGAGTATTTTAAAAATGCTGAGCTTTGGGAGGCCTATGGCTCAACTGAGGCAGGGCTGGTGACCTTGCTTCGACCTGAGGAGCAGTTTAAGAAACTTGGTTCGATTGGAAGGGAGATTTGGGGAACGGATCGAATTAAGATTCTGGATGAAAACGGCAAGGAGGTTCCAAGGGGACAGGTGGGAGAGCTCTATTCACGCACTCCTCATGTTTTTAAAGAATACTGGAAGGATCCCGAAAAGACAAAATCGGTCTTCCAGGGTGAGTGGTTTTCCGCCGGAGATATGGCCTATCAGGACGAGGATGGATACTATACCCTCGTAGACCGCAAGGCCAATATGATCATCACCGGAGGCGAGAATGTCTTTCCTTCTGAAGTGGAAAATGTCTTAGGGTCTCATCCCGCTGTCAAATATGTGGCTGTCATTGGTGTTCCCGACCCCAAATGGGGTGAGGCGGTGAAGGCCATTGTGACCTTACATCAGGGGAAGACCGCAACGGATAAGGAGTTGATCGATCACTGCAGAGGAAAGATTGCAGGATATAAGATTCCCAAATCGGTTGATTTCATAAAGGACGAAGAGATGCCGATGACTCCTACTGGGAAAATCCTCCATCGGATCTTAAGAGAGAAATATGGAAAATGGAGTGATATGAAGTAGGCTTTGATTCGCAAACCATCTAAGGCCCAAGCGAATTCCCCTTGGGCCTTTTTACCCCATTAGAAAGCCCTCGTTCGAAACTCATCTTCTATTGGGGCGTGAGCGATACCGTTGGAAATCCATAAACTCTCTAACGGGTTCATTCATTTTCCACTTGAAAAATATCATTCGATAGGCTATGAAATCAGAATCCAAGGGTTTGGAAACCCTTGGATTCATTTTGTGAGGTCCTTAAGTAGATGTTGAAAAACCTGAAGTGGAGATTAGTCATCTATGTGGCCGTAACGGTTTTTGCTGTACTGCTCTTTTTGCCTACGTTATTGCCGGAGTTACCGTCCTGGTACTTTAAGATCATTCCCACAGAGAAGGTCCACCTTGGCCTTGACCTGCAGGGCGGAATGCATCTGATCCTTGAGGTGGAGGCAGAGAAGGCGGTTGAGAGTTATGTGGAAAGGATCAAGAATAATCTGATGGATGATCTGAGGGATAAAGGAATTCCGGTTGGGAAACTGGAAAGGGAGAAGAGCAATCAGATCGTTCTTGAGGTTTCAGGGGATAAGGCCAAATGGGAGAAGATCCTGAGCCAGCGTTATAGCATCATGCAGGAACTTTCCTCCACTGCACTCGATAAAGGGATATGGAAAGTCGTTCTTGTTCTGGACAGCCGGCAGGCCGAACAGGTCAGAAAGAGTGCGGTTGATCAGGCCCTTGAGACGATCCGAAACCGGATCGATCAGTTTGGTGTGGCCGAACCCGAGATCACGCTCCATGGAACCGATCGTATTTTAATTCAGCTTCCCGGGATCAAGGATCCTCAGAGGGCGATCGATCTCATCGGTCGGACCGCCCTTCTCGAATTTAAGTTAGTCGATGAAGAAGGAGACCTCGATGAAGCACTCAAAGGAAATGTTCCAGAGGGAAGCATCATCCTCTATCAGAGGCAGGTCGATCCAAGGACAGGAGGGGTGAAAAAGATTCCTTTCCTTTTAAGAGAGAAGACTCTGATGACAGGCGAGGTCTTAAAAGATGCTCGGGTAGCAATCGACACGCAGTTCAATGAGCCCTATGTGGCCCTCGAATTTGATGATATCGGGGCGAAACTCTTCGAGCAGATTACAGGGGCCAATGTGAAGAGGAGATTGGCCATCATTCTGGATGACAATGTCTATTCCGCTCCGGTTATTCAGGAGAAGATCGCCGGTGGAAGGGCCCAGATTACTGGGCGTTTCGATATGAAGGAGGCCGGCGACCTGGCCATCGTTCTCAGGGCAGGCGCATTGCCTGCGCCGGTGAAGATCCTTGAACAGAGAAGTGTCGGGCCCTCTCTGGGACAGGATTCCATACGAAAAGGCATTATCGCAACCCTGATCAGCGCTGCTCTCGTAGCACTGTTCATGATTTTCTATTACCGCGTCTCAGGTATGATTGCCGATGTCGCTCTGG
>CAKZKY010000328.1 GCA_937124575.1 uncultured Pseudomonadota bacterium
ATCAAATATTGTCTCAAGCCGCCTTGAGGTATGTTCATCCTCCTCAATGGCAGCAACCTTAAAATTCTCCTCCACAGTTAAAAGGTTGAAGAGCCCGCGGTCTTCCGGAACGAAACCGATGCCCAAGCGGGCGATTTCAAAGGGTTGTAGGTGGCGTATGGACACACCCTTGAACTGGATGGACCCCTGAGATGGGTGGATCAGCCCCATCACTGTTCTCAGGGTAGTTGTTTTGCCCGCTCCATTTCTACCCAATAGGACGACCACTTGTCCCGGATAGATGCCAAAGGAGATTCCTTGTAAGATATGGTGTTTTCCGATGAAGGAATGAATCCCTTCAACGTTCAGGACGGGTTCAACCACGTGATTGCCCTCCGCCGAAATAAGCCTCTTGAACTTGCTGATTTTTACTGATGGCTTCTGGAGTGTCGTCCGCGATCAGTTTTCCTTCGTGAAGAACAGCAATGGTGTCCGAAAGGGCCATCAAGACATCCATCTTATGTTCGACCAGAAGAATCGTTTTATCTCTCTTTTCCTTGATGCTTTTAAGGAGATTCAGGATTGACGGAACTTCCTCGAGGGGCATCCCTGCAGTGGGTTCATCAAGAAGGAGAACCTCGGGCTCCAAAGCAAGGAGGATGGCGATTTCCAACTTCCGTTGTTCTCCATGAGTGAGACTGCTGGCAGGCGTATTCCATTTGGTATTGAGAAGGACTCTCTCCAGAAGCCGATAGGCTTGATCTTCCAATTCATGAAAGTGAAGATAATGTTTCCAGAAGTTAAAGCCGATCTTTTTTTGAGATTGGAGGGCAAGCCGGACGTTTTCCAAAACAGTCAGAGAGGGGAAAACATTGGTCAACTGGAAGGAACGTCCGATACCGAGTTTGGTTCGAATGTCTGGAGATAAATAGGTGATCTCTTGGCCTTTAAAAAAGACCTGCCCTTTGGTTGGTCGGTATTGTCCAGAGATCATATTGAAGAAGGTGGTCTTCCCAGCTCCATTGGGGCCGATGATCGATTTAAAGGTAAACAGAGGAATCTGTAAACTGACATGGTCGACTGCGACGTGACCACCAAAGCGAATGGTTAAATCTTTTGTTTCGATGATGGGGGTATCGGGCATAAAAAGGTCATGTCACAGGGTTAAGGCAAAGAGGTCGGTTTTGTCTTTGGGATACGAGGTTATGTATCGGTTTTTAGCCTAACCCTTAACCTTTTTAACAAAACAGGCCTCTTCACCTTAACCCCATTAACCATTTTCCTCCTATCTTTTCACCAGAACAGGAGGCATTCCTTCTTCAGGGGAGATTTCTCTGACCAGAACAGGGACAGCCCATTCCCGATTGGGTCTCGCCTCTAATCTAAAAATATACATTGACTGCATGGCCTGATGGTCAATGTTACGGAAGTACATTCTCCCTTTGGGAGTCATGAACTCCAATCCTTCCATGGTTGTGATGAGTTTCTCGGTATCGGTAGATTGGGCCTTTTCAAAAGCTCTAAGGGTGGCCATGGCTGCAGTAAATCCTCCACAAGTAAAGAAATCTGGAGGTTCTTTAAATCGAGCGGTATGTTCTTTGACCAGCCAGTCATTGACAGGATTTTTAGGAAGTTCGTAATAGTAATAAGCACCTCCCATCATGCCCCTTAAACTCTCAAAGGCTTTTAATAGAGGAAGGGTCGCCTTGAGAACCGGAAGGATGTTGCCACCGGTGGTAATCTTGATACCGTATTTTTCGATTTTCATGGTTGCCATTTGTTCAATGGGAGGATGCTTTCCCGCCCAGACGACGAAGACATACTTTCCCCCGGTTTATCCTTAAGGGCATCGATGATTCGCTGAACCGAAGAAGTATGATCGGTCTAGGCCATGGGAGCATACTCTTCATGGACCATCTTGGCTCCTAATTTTTCTGCCGCTTCCTTGTAGGCAGCTACTCCATCCCTGCCAAAGGCATAGTCCTGAGCAATGGCGGCAAGGTAAACCCCTGGCTTCGCAACGGCTTTAGCATTGGCGATGGCGTCCTGTCCAGAGTTTCTCCCTGTGCGAAAGATATAACGGTTCCAGGCGCTACCAGTGATAGAGTCTGCAACTGCTGGTTCGACCAATAAGATTTTCTTAAATTCCTGAGCGACTGGGAGCATGGCCAGAGCAGCTGCACTGCTGGTGGTTCCGACCACCATATCCACCTTGTCATCCGCATAGAGTTTGGTAATGAGTCGCTTGGCCACATCGGGCTTGATCTGATCGTCTTCGACGATCAATTCGATCTTCCGGCCGATGACCTCATTCTTTCCCTTTGTCCCATACTCCAGACCCATCTTAAAACCTGTGAGCATCTGCTTGGCATAAGCCTCCAAGGCACCTGAAAAACCTTGAATGACGCCGATCTTTATCGGTGTCTGTTGGGCATCTGCTTGGATCGGTATGAAACAGAATAGGAAAAGGATGATAGGAACTACCGTATAAGTGTTCTTCGGTAACATGGTTTTGTCCTCCTTTCTTCTTTGAAAATGTGATGCATTCACCCTATAGACCATAGATTACCATTTTTTAAGAGAAGAGTCTATCTCGAACGAAGAGGACCACGGGTTCTACCCGTGGAGCGATATTCAAATAGGATTCTTTTAAGAATCGTTCTTCTACTCTCAAAGGAGGCCTATCTTTACCCCATTAGAAAACCCTTCGTGGGAAGATTAGCTGTGGGCCTTTCCGTTAGAGAGTTGAAACCTTTCTAACGGAGTTTATTCGGTGGCATGGCCCAGGCCACTCCGTCCACCACTAATTTACCCTCCTGATTGGTGCAGGT
>CAKZKY010000329.1 GCA_937124575.1 uncultured Pseudomonadota bacterium
GATACCACGAGATCCGAACCATCTTCCAGAAGATCAGTCTTCATGATACACTCCATTTCTCCCTGAGTAGGGAAAAAGGGATCCGGATTAAGACGGAACATCCTTTCCTTCCGACAGGCAGAAAGAATCTGGTCTATCAGGCAGTGCAATCCATGTTGAAGCGATCCGATTACAGAGGAGGGGTTGATATCCTGATCAAAAAGCGGATTCCTCTTGGGGGTGGACTGGGCGGGGGAAGCAGTAATGCAGCTACTGCACTGAAGGCAATCGATCAACTTCTCAAGATGGATTTGGGTAGGAAGGAGTTGATGGAAGAAGGGGTAAAGCTCGGAGCAGATGTACCTTTTTTCTTAATGGGAGGATCTGCGATAGGTTTAGGAATCGGAGAGAGATTGAGAAAAATTACACTACCTCCATTATGGTTTATTCTCATCTATCCAAAATTTGAGGTATCTACCCGCTGGGCATACAAACATTTCGTATTGACAAAAACAAAATATCATTTTAATCTTCATAAGTTATTGAAATCATCCAAAGGGATTGCGAGCCTCCTTAAAAACGATCTGGAAGGGGTTGTTTCAAAGAAATATACAGAGATTGACCTGATGAAAAGAATGCTTCTTTCCCAGGGGGCAGTAGGGACCTTGATGACCGGAAGTGGGCCTACTGTATTTGGCCTATTTTCGAAAGAGGAAGAGGCGATCGAAGCATTCCAACCGCTAAAAAGAGAAGTTAAGGAAAGAGGCTGGGAGATTTTTCTGGCACATAGCATCTCATAGAGATAGATATTATTCATATGTGGACGATGTCTTGAACATTGTCCACTGAACTCTAAATTCTAAACAGACCCAGAATCTGAAACTTAAAAGGTCATAACGTTTTGGGTTTTGTGTTTCTAAATTTTGCGTTTGTTGTAACACTTTGGCGTTTTGAAAAACCTTTTATAAAATTCCTCCCAACCTCCCTTTGCCAGAGGGAGGGAACACCTCTCCCCCTTTGGCCTTTTCATCCCCATCTATAACGGGGCATAGGGGGTAGAGGGATTTTATGATGATTCATTTAATCCATTGATTCACGAGCTTCTTCTTACAAAGCGTTAAAGTGTTACGGTCTGTCTCAGGTTTAAGTTTTTGAGCGTTGGATTTTTTGTTAAGGTTGGGGTGTCGTCAAGCGGTAAGACACAGGTCTTTGGAACCTGGATTCGGAGGTTCGAATCCTCCCACCCCAGCCACTCTTCAGACCATAGTAAGCGGAAGGTGGAGAGTGGGGAAGGGAAATATTCCAGATTCAGGAGGACTCCATGGTACGGAGAAGGGCGATCGTGGAGGAAGATAAGAATCTTGACTGGCTGAAGATCTTCACAGGGAACTCGAATATGGGTCTGGCCGAGGAGGTTGTCAAGAATCTGGGTACAGTCCTCGGAAAGTCCATGGTGAAGAATTTCAGCGATGGAGAGATCCACGTAGAGATTGATGAAAGTGTTCGTGGGATGGATGTCTTCGTGATTCAGTCGATCTGCCACCCTGTCAATAATAATTTGATGGAGCTTCTTATCCTGATAGATGCCTTAAAAAGGGCTTCGGCCGAGAGGATTACAGCCGTATTGCCCTACTATGGATATGCAAGGCAGGATCGAAAGGTTTCCCCCCGAGCACCCATTTCAGCCAAATTGATAGCGGACTTGATTACTACCGCAGGGGCATCCCGGATACTTACGGTCGATCTCCATGCCGGACAGATTCAGGGCTTCTTTAATATTCCCGTCGATCATCTCTTTGCCGCTCCAGTGCTCTTAGAATATTTAAAGAATTTTAAGAATGATGTGGTGATCGTCTCTCCAGATGCAGGGGGCGTGGAGAGGGCGAGGGCTTATGCAAAACGTTTGAATAGTTCGTTGGCCATCATTGATAAACGAAGAGAAGGCCCCAACGTTTCACAAATAATGAATATCATTGGAGATGTATCTGGGATGGTTGCCGTATTGGTGGACGATATGGTAGACACAGGGGGAACATTGGCCCGTGCGGCCTATACCTTAGTGGAGAAAGGAGCTAAAAAGGTTTATGCCTGTTGTACTCATCCGGTACTTTCGGGCAGGGCGGTTGAGATTCTAACTCAGGCTCCCATCGAGGAGATGATCGTAACGAATACGATTCCTCTTCGGGAAGAAGCAAGAGCCTGTCCAAAGATTAAGGTCCTATCCGTCTCCAGTCTTCTCGCAGATGCCATTCGAAGGATCTACGAAGATGAATCAGTGAGTTGTCTCTTTGTTTAAAATAAGATAGTCACGTGGGGGTGAGTCGACTTTAGGAAAGGCTATTTGTTTTAACGCCATCCTCCACTCACCCGAGCGAATTTAGAAAGGGAGTGAACTTATGGAAAGGCCATTATTAAGAGCGGAAATCAGGGAAGGCACAGGGAAAGGGATTGCAAGGAAATTGAGAGAGAATGGACTTGTCCCTGCCATCTTCTATGGGCCCCGTTCCCAGACGATTCCCCTGACCGTCGATCCAAAAGAGTTGTCATCGACCCTTCAGACAGAGGCAGGAGGGAATGTGCTGATTGACCTTGAGATACGAAAGGGTGATCAGTCTGAACGGAAGGTGGTCATGGTGAAGGAACTCCAGTTCGACCATCTTCAGAAGAGGCTATTGCATACCGACTTTTATGAGGTAGCAATGGATGTCATGGTGACAGTAGAGGTTCCAATTCATCTCGTTGGAAAACCCGAAGGAACCAAGATGGGAGGCGTTCTCGAACAGATTCGTAGGGTCATTGAGATCCAATGCCTTCCTGGCGATATTCCCAAAAGCATCGATGTGGATGTCAGCGCTCTCAAGATCGGCGACTCAATCCATGTGAATGACATTCATGTGGAGAAAGCTAAAATTTTATCAGATACCAACTTCACCATAGCAACCGTTGTTCCGCCAGTCGTCGAAGAGAAGAAGGTGGAAGAGGTGGCTGCAGAAGTGGCTGAGGGAGCGGAGGTCAAAGAGAAGGAGGAGAAAGAATAGTTTAGAGTGAAAATCATTGTGGGACTGGGAAACCCGGGGACTCTGTATGAGAGGAGCCGGCATAATATTGGTTTTTTAGTGGTGGATCGGCTTTCAGCCACACATCATATTCTCATCTCCACAAAACGCTTCAAAGCACTCTTTGGAAAAGGAAGGATCGATACCCAAGAGATTGTCCTCACCAAACCGATGACCTTTATGAATCTCAGTGGAGAGGCTGTTACCAAGGTGCTCTCCTTTTTCCACTGTGGGCCAGAGGACTTGATCGTGATTCACGACGATCTGGATCTTCCCCTTGGCCGGCTCCGCTTCAAATTGCGAGGAGGAGATGGAGGGCATCTCGGGGTACGCTCCATCATCGAGTCGTTAGGCGATCCTGCTTTTTTAAGGTTGAAAGTGGGTATCGGAAGGCCTCCAAGAGAGATGGACCCTGCTGAGTATGTTCTGAGTCCCTTTGACCGAATTGAACATCCCCTTCTCCTCAGAGCCATTGATCAGGCAGCAGAGGCGATTGAGGTTGCGATCATTGATGGGATACCGACAGCAATGAATCGGTTTCAGAAAAAAATCAAAATAGAGGAGGGTTAAATATGGTTTGGATCGGAGTTGCTGGGCTAACAGGATTGATTGCTTTGTTCTTCGTTCTTTACACAGCCAAAAAGGTGATGAAACAGGACCCGGGAACACCTCAGATGGTAGCGATTTCTGAGGCGGTCCATGAAGGAGCAATGGCTTTTTTGAAAAGGGAATATAAAGCCATCAGCCTCTTTGCTGTAATCGTGGCGCTTCTTTTAGCGATCGGGCTAAAGGACCAAGGATGGCATTTCTCCATCTTTACCGCAATCTCCTATCTGGTGGGAGCGGCATGTTCGCTGGTGGCAGGTTATGTGGGATTGAGCATTGCTACGAGAGCCAATACTCGAACTGCTCAGGCAGCCACCAAGGGGTTCAATCAGGCATTATCCGTTGCTTTTCCAGGCGGAGCCGTGATGGGATTGACCGTTGTGGGATTGGGGCTCCTGGTCTTCTCGGTCGTCTTTATCCTCCTTGGGAATTTGGCTCTTGGAGGTATCGTCGAGAAGATGACCGAAGCTGCAGGAATTATCGCAGGTTTTAGCATGGGCGCAAGTTCGGTCGCCCTCTTTGCAAGAGTCGGGGGAGGGATCTATACCAAAGCCGCTGATGTGGGTGCGGACTTAGTAGGGAAAGTGGAGGCAGGAATTCCAGAGGATGATCCGAGAAATCCGGCGACGATTGCCGATAACGTGGGTGACAATGTCGGTGATGTTGCAGGAATGGGTGCAGACCTCTATGAATCGTATATTGGGTCTTTGCTTTCAGGAGTCATTATAGCGGTGACTACCCTTCCAACCCCGGAGCTGAAGATCAAGGGTGTTATCCTCTGTTTTATCCTCTATGCCATTGGAATCGTTGCCTCGATCCTCGGAGTCTTCTTTGTTCGGACGGACGAGAAATCGGATCCACGAAAGGCACTGAACAAAGGGACCTACGCCAGCTCGATCCTCTACTCCATCGGTGCGCTGATTCTGGTTTGGGGGATGTTTGAAGGAAACCTTTCCTACTTCCTGGCTACCTTCTCAGGTATTGTTTCTGGAACGGTGATCGGGTATACGGCCTTCTACTACACCTCAGGGAAATCGGTTCAGAGGTTAGCGAATGCAAGCATCACGGGTTCAGCCACAACGATCATTCATGGATTTGCCTTGAGCTGTCGAAGCACCATTATTCCATTGGTGGTCATTGGAATCGCCATCCTGATCTCCTTTAAATTAGGCGGTTTCTTCGGCATTGCTCTTGCCGCCATCGGTATGCTTGCCATCACTGGAATGGTTGTCTCCGTGGATGCCTATGGACCCATTGCGGATAATTCCGGAGGCATTGCCGAGATGGCCCACATGGGCAAGGATATAAGGAAGATCACCGATTCTCTGGATGCGGCAGGAAATACTACGGCGGCCATTGGGAAGGGTTTTGCTATTGGATCGGCCGCATTGACTGCCCTGGCTCTTTTCCTCTCTTATACACAGGTGATGGGCCTTTCAGCGATTGATATCATGAGTGAAGGTGGCGGATATAAGATCGTAGCAGGCGTCTTTATCGGTGCCATTATCCCTTACTACTTTGCCGGCGCAACGATGATGGCTGTGGGAAGGGCGGCCTTCAATGTGGTCAATGAGGTTCGAAGGCAGTTTAAGGAGATTAAAGGATTGATGGAGGGAACAGCAAGGGCGGAATATGCGCGATGTGTTGACATCACCACGGCCGGCGCACTCAAAGAGATGGTCGCTCCTGGAGTCATGGCTGTTCTCATCCCAATCGTCTTAGGAAGTATCCTCGGTCCCGAAGCCTTAGCAGGCATGCTCTTAGGATCTCTTGCCACAGGAGTTCCCCTTGCGCTTCAGATGGCCAATGCAGGAGGAGCTTGGGACAATGCTAAGAAGTGGATTGAGGAAGGGAATCTTGGGGGAAAGGGATCCGATACACACAAAGCCGCTGTTGTGGGAGACACCGTAGGCGATCCTTTCAAAGACACCTCGGGTCCCTCGATGAACATCCTGTTGAAATTGATGACCGTGGTCTCCCTGGTTTTCGGACCGATGATCCTGGTCATCCACAAATGGATTGTGTCACTCTTCTGATTTGAGGTTTCAGATTGCAGATTG
>CAKZKY010000330.1 GCA_937124575.1 uncultured Pseudomonadota bacterium
TTTAATAGGGAATGGGATGTTTTAAATGCAATCTCATTTCGACCTGATGTTTTGAAAGTCCATTTTATCATCAAAAGGAGAAACCTATGAAGTTAGAAGAGAGTCTGAAGAGTAAAAGATTTGTTGTGACCTCAGAAATTCAGCCTCCCATCGGAACAGGGGTACAGGACTTGGTTCGAAGTATTGATCGGATTCGTGGAAGGATTGATGCCCTGACCGTACCTGAATTAAAGATCGAGGGGTTGGTGACGGATACCATGGGCACCTGCCGAGCCTTAAGGGAGCAGAAATTCGAACCCATCCTTCAAACGACCTGCCGGGAAAAGAGCCGCATTGATATCCAGGACCATCTGATCAAAGCCACAGAGGCTGGGATCGAAAATATTCTCGCCTTCACAGAAGATTACCGAATTACCGGAGATAGCCTCCAAGAGATCATGTTCTTTCACGTCGATTCAGGAAAACTTTTCTCTGTGGTGGAAAGCCTCCAGCAGGGACATGATATCTCCGGCAGGGACCTACCTGTAAAACCCAAATTCTGCATCGGATCAGGAATCGATTCAGGCTGGGGCAAGAAAGTTCCCGATCTGGAGCTAAAAGAGATGGAAGAACTGGCCAACCTGGGAACCCAGTATTTTCTAACCACGCCGGTGTTCGATCTCGACTCGTTCAATCAATTTATGAAGAGGGTTGGACAGATTCGAATTCCTGTGATTGCAGAAATCATCCTTGTCAGGTCCGCTGAGATGGGTCTCTTTTTGAATAAGCATGTGAAACCGGGAATGGTGCCGACCCATATCATTGAAAAATTGGCAAGGGCGCCGGACAAGGAGAAAGCCAGCATTGAAATCGTCAGAGACTTAGTCATGGGGTTGAAAGATCTCTGCCAGGGTGTCCATTTCATTCCCATTGGCGCAGAGGACCGGATTTCGAAATATCTGGATGCATTGAAACTTTAAATCCGAAGCAAGAAATTCCTACCTGCGGCAGGCAAGCAAGGCTAAAGCCTTGCATTACAAATCACCTTTTAGGTGATTTTAACCATGAACCGAAGAGATGCAACTAAAGAGGGTTTCAAAAAGAGTGGCTTAATTTAGGTTAAGGAAAAAACAGATAGAAGATCGTCACTCCGGTGAAAAACAGAGTCCAGGGGATTCTAAACCAATTGAAAGAACTGAATTTCGGCCTTCGCCGGAATGACATTTTTGATTGAGATAGAAATCGAGAGGTTTGAGCATGGTTGAAAAGGTCGGTGCTGTATTAGTCGTGGGGGGAGGGATCGCTGGGGTTCAAGCCGCTCTTGATCTGGCAAACTCTGGAATTCGGGTTTATCTCCTGGAGCGGTCCCCGGCGATCGGTGGGAAGATGGCGCAATTAGATAAGACTTTTCCAACGAATGATTGTGCCATGTGTATTATCTCTCCCAAACTGGTGGAGGCAGGCAGGCATCTCAATATCGAGATCATCACCAATTCTGAGCTGGTCGGATTAGAAGGAGAGGCAGGACATTTTAAGGCCGTCATCAAAAGACATCCACGTTATGTGGATATGAGTAAGTGCACCAGTTGCAATGACTGCACAGAGGTCTGTCCGGTTTTGCTTCCCAATGAGTTCAACGAAGGTCTCGATCAGAGAAAGGCAATTTACCGACCTTACCCACAGGCTGTTCCCAATACCTTCCTTGTCACCAAACGGGGGACAAGCCCCTGTAAATCGACCTGCCCTGCAGAGACGAGTGCCCAAGGCTATATTGCCCTTATTCATGCTGGGAGGTATAAAGAAGCCCTTGATGTCGTCAAAGAATACAACCCCTTTCCGGCCTCGGTAGGACGTGTTTGTAACCATCCTTGTGAAGAAAAATGCAACCGTGGAAAGCTGGACAGCCCCGTAGCAATCTGCAGTTTGAAGCGATTCGTTGCCGATTGGGTTTATGAACATCGGGAGGAGTTAGCCAAAGAAGTTTCGAGTTCCGAGTTTCAAGTTCCAAGTTATGAAAAAATAGAACGGCCGAAAGCAAAAATCGCCATCATTGGTGCAGGGCCAGCGGGGTTGAGCTGTGCTCATCAGTTGTCGAGGATGGGTTATCAGGTCACGATCTTCGAAGCCCTTCCTGTAGCGGGCGGAATGATGCGGGTTGGCATCCCTTCCTACCGCCTTCCAAGGGATGTACTCCAGAGAGAGATTGATGAGATCATCGACCATCCGAATGTCGAACTAAAATTGAATACACCTGTCCGAAATATCAATAGCCTCTTCGATGCAGGTTATTCTGCCATCTTTTTAGCGATGGGAGCCCACGAGGCACAGAAATTGGGAATTCCAGGTGAGGAGGCATTGGGTGTTCATCACGGTGTTCCTTTCCTTCAAGGAGTCAGCTTGGCCGAAAGGTATGGCATCACCGAAGGGCTTGAGGACCGTTTCATCATAGCCTTTGGAATTCCGATTGCGCCCCGAGTGGGAGAGAGGACAATTGTGATTGGCGGAGGAAATGTGGCGATTGATGCCGCCAGGACCGCCCTCCGTTTGGGTGCTCAAAAGGTGAGCATCCTCTATCGACGGTCACGGGATGAAATGCCTGCCAATTCTTGGGAGATCGAGGCTGCAGAAAAAGAAGGGATTGATATTCAAATCCTCACCGCTCCGGTGGAGGTGGTCGTTGAGGAAGGTCATGTCAAGGGTGTGAAGTGTGTGAAGATGGAATTAGGAGAGCCCGATTCTTCGGGCCGGAGAAGACCCATTCCCATCAAAGGGTCAGAACATGTCATCCCAGCGGATACGATGATCGCTGCAGTGGCCCAGGCTCCTGAGATCTCATTTCTCGAGGAGACTCATGGTCTCGAAGTGACTCCCAAAGGTACCTTTGCCATTGACCCACATACCTTAGCTACCAACAGACCTGGTGTCTTTGCTGGAGGCGATGTCGCCAGAGGTCCTTGGATTTTGATTCAGGCCATTGCCGATGGCAGAAGAGGGGCTCTTTCGATTGACCGGTATTTAAGAGGCGTTCCGCTTCTGTCTCCAAGAGAACAGATTCCTCTCCCTGTCGTTGATCTCTCACGAGAAGAGATCGATAAGATGATCGAAGAAGGGAAAGTCGATCTCTCACCCAGGACCAAAGTTCCTGAGTTGCCAGAGGAAGAGAGGATCCGAAACTTTAGAGAAGTCGAATTGGTGCTTACTGAAGAACAGGCGAAACAGGAGGCTGCCAGATGCCTTGCTTGCGGAATCTGTTCGGAATGCCACCTTTGCGTCCATGTCTGCAAAAGGGAGGCGATCGATCACCAGCAGGCCGATGTTCTTGAGGAACTGGAGGTGGGATCTGTGATCCTTTCTCCAGGGTATGCGCTCTATGATCCCAAGCTCTCTCCTGAATTAGGTTATGACCGTTATCCCAATGTGATCACGAGCATGGAGTTTGAGAGGATGCTCAGCGCCTCCGGTCCATGGGGTGGCCATGTCACACGGCGCTCTTCGGATCGCAGGGAGCCGAAGAAGATCGCATTTCTCCAGTGCGTGGGGTCGAGGGAGAAAGGCCACGATTACTGCAGTTCGGTCTGCTGCATGTATGCCACCAAAGAAGCCATGCTTGCCATGGAGCATATCCCAGGAGTGGAGATCAAGATTTTCCAGATCGATATGAGAGCATTTGGCAAAGGATTTGACGCCTATTTCGAAAGAGGGAAGGAGAAAGGGATTGAATATATCCCCTGTCGCATATCCGAACTGGAAGAGGACCCTGAGACAAAGGATATATTGATTCGTTACGAAAAATTGAATGGAGATCATCACGTTCAAGAGGAACGAGTGGATCTGGTCATCCTGAGCATCGGCATGTCTCCTCTTCCCGATATTGATCATCTGGCTAAGGTATCAGATATTGAACTCGACGCCTATCGCTTTTGTAAGACAAAAGATTTTGAACCGATTAATACGAGCCGTTCCGGGGTCTTTGCCTGTGGTGCCTTTACCGAACCCAAAGACATTCCGGATAGCGTAATTCAGGCAAGCGGTGCGGCGGCTAGGGCCCTTAGCATCATTGGTGAAGCCCGAGGAACTCTCGAGAGAAAGAAGGAGTATCCTCCGGAACGAAAAATCACTCAAGAAGAGGAACCAAGAATCGGAGCCTTCATCTGCAGTTGCGGAACGAATATCGCAGGAACTGTGGATGTGAAGGAGGTGACCGAATTTGCTAAATCTCTCCCCGGAGTGGTTCATGCTGAGAATACGATCTATACCTGCTCGGCAGACTCCTTAAAGTTGATCCAGGAGAGAGTTCAGGAACTCAATCTGAATCGGGTGATCGTTGCCTCCTGTACCCCGAGGACGCATGAGCCTCTATTCAGAGATACGATTCGAGAGGTGGGACTCAATCCTTACCTTTTTGAGATGGCCAATATTAGGGATCAATGCTCCTGGGTCCACATGGGCCTTCATGTAGAAGCCACAGAGAAGGCGAAAGAACTTGTTCGGATGGCCGTGGCCTGTTCTAAGAATCTAGAACCCCTTCACCAAGTCCCACGAAGCCTCATCCATACTTGTCTCATTGTTGGCGGTGGGCTTGCGGGTATGACAAGTGCCTTGAGCATGGCAGAGCAGGGTTATTCGGTCTACCTGGTGGAGAGGGAAGATGAGCTGGGCGGTCGAGCGAGACATATCTATTACACTGGTAACGGAGGAGATCCACAGACCTATTTAAGGGATTTGATCAATAGGGTGGAGAACCACCCCAACATTGAGGTACTGAAAGGTTATCAAACCATCGAGCATGAAGGAGCGGTAGGGAATTTTAAGACGAAAGTGGCTCAAGTGAAGGGTGGGGGTCAAAGACTGTTAGAACATGGAACGACGATCATCGCAACAGGCGGCAGTGAGTATCGAGGCAAAGCTTACCTCCTAGGGCAGGATTCAAGAGTGATCACACAGGAGGAATTTGAGAAGCGATTATCTCAAAACGATGCTTCCCTCTCGAAAGCCAAAACCATTGTGATCATCCAATGTGTCGGTCCATGGGATGATGATCCATCGAAACCTTTCTACTGTAGCCGTATCTGTTGCAATGTGGCCATCAAGAATGCAATCAAAATGAAGGAGCAATATCCCGATGCCTCCGTTATCATCCTTTATAAAGATATGAGGACCTATGGATTTAAAGAAGCGTTTTACACGAAGGCAAGGGAGAAAGGGGTTCTTTTCATCCGGTTTGGCGACAGGAAGAAACCTTCTGCTTCTCTGTCCGAAGGTCAAATCGCTCTTCAGATCGAAGACCCGATGCTTCATCTTCCTCTGACCCTCCATCCGGACCTCCTGGTTCTCTCTGAAGCGGTCATTCCCAATGAGGGGAGCAAAGAATTGGCCAATCTCTTTAAGTTTCCGGTCACGCAGGATGGATTTTTCCTTGAGGCCCATGTGAAGCTGAGACCGGTTGACTTTGCCACCGATGGCCTCTACCTCTGTGGGATGGCACACTATCCGAAATCGATCAATGAGACGATTGCTCAGGCAGAGGCTGCCTCAGCACGGGCAGCAACAATTCTCTCTCAGGAGATACTTCAGGTTGGTGGGGTGGTGGCAGTGGTGGAGGGGGAGCGTTGTGCGGCGTGTTTGACCTGTGTGAGGGTTTGTCCGTATGGGGTGCCGGTGATCAATGTGAAGGGGGAGGCGGAGATAGACCTGGCCAAGTGTAAGGGTTGTGGTAG
>CAKZKY010000331.1 GCA_937124575.1 uncultured Pseudomonadota bacterium
CTGAGGCTATTCCAACATCATCCATTCTTAAACTCATGGCAAATTCCTTAATTTTCTCTTTCACATCACACCTCCTCTTATCTGTTCATTCATTAAAGGCCATTTTGCGAGGCTTTAGCGATATCGGATATAACCCCAGACTTCCTTTCTGTCCCTATCTTTCCTCCGAAACCCATTCTCCGTATTGTAAAGATTAAACCTCAGCCTATCTGAGATAATCCAGTTTTGATCAGGTTGGCAGTTATGATTTTTATCCATTTCTGGCCACCATCCCACATTGTCAACCATTATATTAGATCGTTGAAAGTAAAGCAAACACCTTTTTCTTGATGATGCAGAAGGTTTCCTTTGGTGAATTCCAAGCAGATTCTTTTATGACGGGTTTATCAAAAATCGTAACCGATATAGAAGTGGCACTCAAATCCTGTCATAGAAAATGGATTACCTCATTTTATCGGAATCGGTATTCATCTTTTTTTCCATGAATTCAATAATTTTCGGATTTATACAGACCTCAAAATACCTTTTAGCTGTCCATTCAATGAAGTGGTAGTTGGCGGGATTTACCCGAGCGATACGGGCCTCTCGAACAAAGAGATTTTGATAGCTGCCGGTCAAAGTGGGGAATCGTCCGGCATAAATTAAGGTTTTTTCATTCCATAAGCTCGGAATTGTTAATTCGAAGCAACGAAGCGATATCTCTTTTGACAGTTTAACAAACCCTTCTTCATTCAGTTCAATCCCGTTCACGTTAAAACGATCCAACCTTTCGTCGATATCACCATTTTCAAACTCTTCATCCGAACCAGATTGAAAGACGTATACATTGAAAGGAAGATGTTTGCCAGCCAGAAACTCTCGGGCTTTTTTTGAACAACTTGAGAGACGATCAGAGAGGTTAAGGGCTGGGGAGATTATAATTTGGTGATCACCATCGAAAAGAAATGTCGGATGTGAATCCTGATAACATATTCCGATGCCCAGTTCTAATATTGGAAGGTCGTTCTTGATAGACTCTCCATTGTAATTTTTTATGATTCGAAGGATATGTTGGGCAAGCCCAGAGGCCCTTGCAACCGAATACCAATTTTGAGAGCCCGTTTTTTCGTAGAGCGCAAGGATTAAGGCATCTCCTTCTACAAAAATTTTTGTGGCACCATAGATGGATAGGATCTCTGTAATCGGCGTGAAGAAGTTTATGCTAAAATGGGAAGCGGGATTGAGTTTGCGTTCCTTCATCAGGAGGGTAATTTTTGTGGAACCACGGACATCAGCCTTTAAAACGACATGGCTAATAATCTGTTCTTCTCCTTTTTCTTCATCAGGAAGGACGATTTCATAGAGCGTTCGGTTAGCTCTGGACATCTTTAATACATTTTCATTCTCATGCAAATTGATATTATCCATAAGGTTGATCATTGTTTGGTAATTTTTCATATCCCGATAGAATCGAGCGAAATCTTTTAAAAATCGAATCACATATTTCTTTTTAAGTTGTTTGTTCAAACTTTCGACTTGCTTAACCTTTTCGAATAGGGGTATTTGGTTGATTTCAGGAAAAAACCGCTTTAATTGATCCAAAATTTTCTTGCGTTCTTTGGGATTCAAGATAAAATGCTTCAGCTGGCGCGGATTGATGGGTGGGCAGTATTTGGGTGCGATTGAAAGGATTTCGTAAGAGGCGCTGATCACCTGAATGAGTCCAAGTTGATGGAGTTTATCATAAACAAAATCAAAAAGCTCCTTTTGGGATTTTATTAAATTCTTTTTCTGACGAAGGACCTCTTTGGATTCCTTTTTAGTCTTTTTCAACTTCTTATATTCCTCGTGGGAATTTAAGTAATCGAACAGGGTGGTCATGTTTTCCACATGGCTTATCCACTTTCCGATCTTTTCATTATACTGATCTTTAACAACCTTTACTCCGTCTTGGATCGCCTTATATTACGATTCGATATCTCCTATCTCTTTATTCAAAGAGTCTAATTGGGCAGTAATTTCTGCCAACTGTTCTCTTTGTTTTTCCTTAGAAAAAGATATTTTTCTATTTTCTAATTTTTGTTGGGAAGAGAGGAGAGCGGATCTTTTTTCTACCAATGCTGTTAGGTCTTTTTCTATGGAAGGTAAATCAACACTTTCTTTGTGAATGGCTTCCTGTTCTGGATTCTCTCGATCCAATTCCCAGAATAGATTGGTTAATACATTGATGAGCGATTCGTATCTGTCTGGATCATCGGAGCGACATCCGAGAAGGATATACTTATCCATCATGACCGTTTCATCCCAAACATTGTTGGTTTGAAGCAGAGGGTTTAGGAAGAACTCTTCAGGGAAGGAGACTCGGTTTCCAAATAATGATGCAATCATCGAATTTAAATCTGCTTTATAGACCCATTGCATCAAGTCCATCAGTTC
>CAKZKY010000332.1 GCA_937124575.1 uncultured Pseudomonadota bacterium
ACGGCCGTAATTTCCCTTTCTCAAGAAAAGTTCTCAACGTGGGCCCAATACACCATTAACTTTGATATGTATATTGCCCACCTTCTTGGGTTATGGAATGATCACGATGGAAGAATCTATCTCGGAGCATTCCTTTTTAAGGAGCCAAAAGCCTCAAATATTTTTGTAGTCCTTACCCCAGAAGGCAAAGAATTAGGGCGGGTAAAACTTTTTGTCCAAAAGATGCCCCATGAAATTCATCGTTCAATCCAAGTCTCACCGGACGGACATATCTACCAGATGGCATCGGATGAAAAAGGAGTTTTTGTCAGGAGATATCATTTTAACGATTAGATGATTTGTCCCGAAGTGTCGTTCGCCTGTTAATATGTTTCCAGATACACTGCTTTAGCCCATTAGGAATACAAAAAATAATGAAGATGTTTCAGGAATGGAACCTCTCCATGTAAACTGTTAAACCCTTTCTAAGCCAAACCGGTATTTCTCTCTTTTTAAATGTCTCCGTTTTAACGCAAACCGTCACATTCTGTCCTTCCACGACAAGCTCCTCTTGATTTCCAAGACGATAGCCCTCGTACCCCCAGGTGATCGAGGTCCGGCCAACATTTATCACCCTGACCTGGATGGCAATCTGATCGCCATAACGCAATCTCAGGCGAAAGTCGCTTTGGACGTGGACCGTTGGAAAGGAAAGGTGACGCTTGTGCAAAACCTCTGCGTAATTAATGCCCAATTCGCTCCTGAAAAACTCCTCCATAGCCAAATGGAAGTAATGTAAAAACCGGGGATAGTAAACAATACCCGCATTATCAATATCACCGAAACATACCCTAATGGTCTTTCGAAAGAGCATCTATCCATTCCTCCTTGAGAAACATGAACGGGTCGGATTATCTTCTCCGGGGTCGCTCGCCAAGGGTGACTTTCACCTCTTCAAACTTTCCTTTGCGGAGGACTTTAAGGGTGATGGTATCGTTCGGTTTCTTTTCACGAATATATCGGATGAGATCGTCGTGGGTCTTCACATCATGTTGATCTGCCTTCACAACGATATCTCCGCCTACCACCACAATCGTATTGCCCACCTGCACTCTCTGATTTCCACCTCTTAACCCCGCTTTCTCAGCAGGCCCTCCTTTGGCCACCTCTGCAATCATGGCTCCCCGCTCAACGCTGACCTTCAGAAACTTTGCCACCTCTGGAAGGAGGGGCTGAATGGTTGCACCGATCCAGGGATAGGTAACATACCCTTTCGCAATTAGTTCTGGAATCACCTTCTTTGCTGTATTAACGGGAATAGCAAATCCAATTCCTACGCTTCCACCCGAGGGGCTAATAATAGCACTATTGATACCGATGATCTCTCCATCAGAATTAAGGAGTGGGCCTCCAGAATTACCCGGATTGATGGCCGCATCAGTCTGAATCACATCTTCGATCAAGGTTCCAACCTCCGAACGGATTGTTCGGCCAAGAGAGCTAATCACGCCAGTGGTGAGGGTTCTTTCAAAACCAAAAGGGTTTCCAATGGCGAGGACTTTTTGACCGATTCTCAAATTCTTCGAATCACCCATGGGGATGATTTTCAATTTCTCCTTCGGCGCTTCGATCTTGATGACGGCAAGATCATTATCTGGATCCGATCCAATCAATTTGGCGGGCCACTTCGATCCATCGGATAAAGTGACCTCCAACTTTTGAGCATTGGCCACCACATGATGGTTGGTAAGGATGTGACCTTTTGTATCAATAATGGAACCAGACCCCGATCCCTGAGATGGAAATACATTGAAGAAGAAATCCATTTGCATGGCAATGCTGGTTACGTTGACCACGCCATCCGCCGCCTTTTCATAAACGGCGATGTTATTCTTTTCGTCCTCTGTAATCGCAAAGGCAAGGGCACTCCAGAGGCTGATGAAAAAAACGAGGCTATAAATGTTTATTTTTTTCGAGATCATCTCCAAATCCCCCCTTTGTATCTCAGGGCTTTAGCCCTGATTGATATCAACCCTCAAGGGCTCAGTTACAAATACTATATCTTCGGAAGCCCGGCTTCGTCAAAGACCCCTTCAAAAAGGGGCCCGCTGAGATATCTTTCTCCTGAATCGGGTAAGATCGCCACCATCGTCTTTCCATCGAATTCACCGCTCTTCGCCAGTCTCAATGCCACGGCCATGGCTGCGCCACAGCTCACACCTGAAAGAATTCCTTCTTCCCGGGCTAGCCTTCTGGCGTGCTCAATCGCCTCTTCGCTGGCGACCTGTTCCACACGATCGACCATCGAAAGATCGAGCGTATCCGGGATGAATCCCGCACCGATCCCCTGAATCTTATGGGGACCAGGTTTTAACTCCAGTCCTGCAAGGCGTTGCGTAATCACCGGGCTTTCCGCAGGTTCAACAGCAACACTGA
>CAKZKY010000333.1 GCA_937124575.1 uncultured Pseudomonadota bacterium
TCGCCGATGGTCCGGATCACCTGGCGATCCAGATCACCCTTACCCTCCACATAGTCGATGATGCTGAAATCAGCAATGTTATAAAAGAGACCATTGATCGTGATATCGCGACGTAGGGCATCCTCTTCTGGGGTTCCAAAGCTCTCTTTACGAAGGATTTCTCCATTCTCTGTCTCGATCTCTTCGAATTCCGATCGGCTTCGAAAGGTGGAGACTTCGATGATCTTTCCGCCTTTGAAAAAGACGTGCACTAACCGGAAGCGGCGTCCGATGATCCGGCTGTTTTTGAAGAGGGCATGAATCTCATGGGGATGGGCATTGGTGGCGACATCGAAATCTTTAGGAATTTTTCCGAGGAGAAGATCCCGTACACTTCCTCCAACGAGATAGGCTAAGTATCCGTGTCGGTGGAGGCGGTAGAGAACTTTTAGGGCCTCTTCATCGATCATAGATCGTGAGATGGGATGTAGAGACCTTGGGATGATGTGTGGGACTATGATCTGTCAGATATACAATCGCAGACATTATAACAGAATTGATGTCAAAAAACTTCTTGACAAACGGTTTGGATTTGAAAAAAATTTTGACATAAGGGGGAGAAAATGAAGATACAGGAAATCCGAGAAAAGGCAAAAGCCCTCGGTATCAGAAATACTTTTGGGTTAAAGAAGGAAGAGTTGATCCGCAGGGTTCAGAGAGCAGAAGGGAATTTCGATTGCTTCGGAACAGCCAAGGACTATTGCGATCAATTCCAATGCTGTTTCAAAGAGGATTGCTTTCGGTTTGTGAACGAATGAGCCTCGATCTGTATTGAACATCAGAACGATAAAGCGGAAATAACACCCTGGCGGCAGCAGGCTGTGATGATGAGGATGATGGGATTGGGTAGTCCCACAGGGAAAGGAATCTTTCTTCCCTTTGCCCCTGATGGTTTTAATTGAGAGAAAAGCCTATGGGCGACCCCGGGCCGTTTATCCTACAAGCGGAATTGCTCGGAGTAAAACTTCTTCCCAATTTCTTTCCTTTCAAATCCCCAGAGCTCATCAAGAAAATCAAGATAGCTGCCCAGATCCATTGATTCATGAGGCTGTGGCTCGCCGATAGCTCCGTAGTCTTCCTTGGTGAGAGCCCAATCTCTCTCAAGATCGAGGCTTCTCTTTCTCTCTTTTGGTAAGCTCATCGTACTTCTCGATTTGTCCGTATTTTTCAAAGTATCCTCGAATCTCTTCCAAATCCAGCCCTGGCAGCTTCAAGAGGCACTGAATATCTGCCATTTCCCTGAAGGATCTTTCCGGGTCGTTTTTCATGGCAAAGACCTTAAGGGCAATCAGATGTTCAGCTCTCACAACAGGCACCGATATGTCATCGAGAACAAGTAACGGCCTGGTTTCCGAAAGGATGATATCAGCGGTCTTTCCTTCCACGTAAATGAAATCGATCCTTCCAAGATTTACGAGAGGATGCGCATGATTGGAATAACCTGCCGAGCGATAGATCGTTTCATAACCAAGGGATTCAAGATAGGCTATGATTCTGCTTTGATGAGCCCCTCGAACTAAAAAATCCACATCCTGGGTCGCCCGTAAATATCCATAAGCCTTCAAAGCGAAAGCGCCAACAAGAGCGTAGTCGATTTCCGCCTGTTTGAAAAAACCGATTAGGCTTCGGAATATCGTCTTAATATTCACGGATGAATGGAATATACGAAAAAAGGAGTTGAATGTCAACCGGTTCCACTCCTTAACCAGCGGAAAAGGCCAATCGGTGTGTCCTTATTTTTTGAAGGAGAGGGCGGAGGCGACACCGTGGCAGCGGCAGGCTGTGCTGACGAGAATCAGCTGTTCCTTATATTTTTTCTTCTTCAACTCCTTCGTCAGATTCAGCAATCTTTCAAGCCGAAATCCTCCTACCCCTTGTCCCAGTTGTTGACTGTGGATCACTTTTGATTCAAATGGGCCGGGCAGGTTCATCAAAATCCTGAACAGGGGTTTGGGCCGGTGTTTCCCAGTCACGGAGCAATGAAGGGGTTCGGAACAGTCTTCCGGACAGAGGAAATCGGCAAAACTTGTATAGAGGTCAGCCGTGTTGCCTATCATGGGGTTGGGCACTCCTGCCACGTCGGGGATCTCCCTTCTTCTTGCTCCCAATGGCGTTAATTGGGAGAGAATAAATTCAAAGGCCAGATGGAATGGAACGGCGGGGATGATGTAATCGGCTTTCCGGCCCCCGGATAGAAAATGATCAAGATATAACAAGCCATCGTTTACCACAGTTTCAACCGGAAGGCAGGAGATTTTTTTGATGGCTTCCTTGTCTTTATCGACGACCGTGATCTTTGACCAGGGATCTTTTCTGTAGAGTTTCTCCACGGATCTGCCTCCAAAACGGCCGCATCCAATGATGAGATAGGAATTTATTTTATCAGTCTTCTTCAATATATCCCCAGCTCTTAATATAGTCCTTATAGGTATTTGCATCCATCAGGGATGTCAGATCACGA
>CAKZKY010000334.1 GCA_937124575.1 uncultured Pseudomonadota bacterium
AAATCGTTGCCGCAGATCCTCATTGATGAAAACCAGATCGAGCAGATCTTCGTCAACCTGTTGCTCAATGCCATTCAGGCGATCGAAGAGCAGGGAACGATAACCATCCGAACCTATATGAGTTCAAATCGGAAAAATGTGACGATCGATATCGCTGATACAGGATGCGGGATTCCCCCAGAAAATATGTCGAAGATCTTTGAGCCGTTCTTCTCTACGAAGTCAAAGGGAACCGGCCTTGGCCTGGCCGTAACCTATGGAATCGTCCAAAAACATGGGGGACACATCTATGCCGACAACCAGCGAAAACAGGGAGCCCGTTTCGTTGTGGAGCTTCCCATTCCCCTTGGAGTTGATCCAAGAGAAAGACAGAGAGATGAAACCAGCAAAGATCTTAATCATCGATGATGAACCTGTCGTCTGTAAAGGATGCCACTTGGCGCTCTCAAACGAAGACCATATCGTTGAGATCTGCATGACGGGCAGAGAAGGGGTGGCCCTCATGGAGCAGGGCGACTATGATCTGGTCCTTCTCGATATGAAGTTACCCGACATCGAGGGCATGGAGATCCTTAGAACGATCCATCAAAAGAAACCGAATCTCCTTGTCATCGTCATGACCGGCTATTCCACTGTTCAGAATGCAGTCGAGGCCATGAAGTTAGGTGCTTTTGACTACCTCTCCAAACCTTTTACCGATGAAGAATTAATCCTCACTGTCCAGAGGGCCATTGAAAAGAAGCGATTGGCGGAGGAAAACCTTCTTCTGCGAAAGGAACTCTTCGAGCGATTCCGTTTTGAAAATATTGTCGGAGAGAGCCCCAAAATCCTCTCCGTCTTTGAACAGGTCGAAAGGGTTGCTCCGACCGATAGCACCGTGCTCCTCTATGGAGAAAGCGGCACGGGCAAAGAGCTCTTTGCAGGAGCCATCCATGCCAGAAGCCAGAGGGCTCATCGTCAATTCATTGCCGTGGATTGCTCCACGCTTTCGCCAAGTCTGCTCGAAAGCGAGCTCTTCGGCCATGTCAGGGGAGCCTTTACGGGCGCGGTTCGGGACAAAGAGGGCATTTTTAGTGTAGCCCATGGAGGCACCCTCTTTATGGACGATGTGACCAATCTCAACCTTGAGATCCAGGGAAAACTTTTGAGGGTTCTTGAGACCGGAGAATATAAACCCGTAGGAGCGAGCCACTCTCAAAAGACCGATGTCAGGATCATTGCGGCCACCAACAGGGATCTAAAGGCAATGGTCGAAGAGGGACAGTTCCGAGAGGATCTCTATTATCGGTTAAATGTCTTTCCCATCTATATTCCACCACTCCGTGAGAGAAAGGAGGATATCCCCAAGCTCGCCTACCATTTTCTCAGACATTTCTGCCGAAAAACGGGGAAGCGGATCGAAGGGTTCTCAGATGAAGCCCTGGAGAGCTTAATGCAGTACGATTGGCCTGGCAATGTCCGGCAATTGAAGAATGTGGTCGAACGACTGGTGATCATGGCCGACAACACAAAACTCGATCTGCCCCACCTGCTCGATCAGCTTCAGAGTAGACGGTCCTGGAAGGGTCACCCCATCCCCGAAACCCTCAAAGAACTGAATGCCGAAAAGAAGCGGCTACTCGAAGAGACCTTCGGTCAAATTCAGAAGGCCTTCCTCATCAATGCCCTCCGGGCTTCGAATGG
This sequence comes from uncultured Pseudomonadota bacterium, assembly GCA_937124575.1. Lineage (GTDB taxonomy): Bacteria > Desulfobacterota > BSN033 > BSN033 > UBA1163 > RBG-16-49-23. The sequence continues at coordinate 1,684 of CAKZKY010000334.1, forward strand.
AAACATCACCCGTGCCGCCGAGAGGGT
>CAKZKY010000335.1 GCA_937124575.1 uncultured Pseudomonadota bacterium
AGCATGGTGTATGTATCTGTCTGGACTTTCTTGAGATATTCGACATCGATATTGCCTTTCCCCCGAAGCATCCTTGCAATGTTCTCATAGCGGTAACCCGGAGCATAGGTTCCGTTCAGTTCGTATGGATAGTCGTGCACATTTTTGTTATTGGCGGTTATGATAAACCCTCTGGGAGGATTTTTTAAAGACGGATACTTCTCGTCCGGAACGTTACCATTCCAATTTCGGAGCGTTTGTTCACCATCACTGATCAAATTGCCTGTTCCTTTTGTACGGAGGGGTAGGGAGCCAATGACTCGAAATGCAATATTTCCCTGGTCATCTGCATAGGCCAGATTCTGTGGAGAGATTCTGATCCGATTCGCTCCCCTCATAAATTCTTCATAGGTTTTTGCCGAATTCATCAGGAAAAAACCCTGAAAGTCGTTAGCATCAAATCCTGCCCAATCGAGGCTCACATCAAAGCCCAAGTCCTTGAAGACCTCTGTGAGCACAGGCCTATGACCGGCGTAGTAGATCTTTTTTGTAACAGGATCTTTCCCCTTAACCCTAAAGATCTCCTCTTTTTCTTTCAACGGGACATCTTTACCTCCTATCCGGTAGGTTTTCTTATCCCAATCTATCTTTTCGATGAAAAGATCAACCATGTCCGCGCCCTGGTTGGTGAGCCCCCATGCGCAATTTCGGTTGTACCCCGAGGCGATGAAAGGGAGTCCTATCACCTGAGCGCCGGCCACCTCAAAATCTCCTGCTCGCACGCGGATGAGATAGAAGTCGTTGGGGAGTTTCGATTGATGCACCTGCATGTCACTGCACAGAATTGCGCCTCCATGGGAGGTCATCTTCGGTGAGATGGCCCAACTGTTGGAGGTCGATCGGCTTCCCAAAAGCCAACCGAATTCCTGGATGACAGCGGCGATTTTGCTTTCATCCATTCTAGATGCGATGGTATCGTTGATGATGGTGGGTGTTTTGAGTGGTATAAAATTTAGCAACTTCAGACCCTTTTCCTTTCCGATCTTTTTTATTATTCTGTGATAGAGAAGCTCATGTTTCATATTGTAGGCAAGACTCCAGCTCATCATGATACCCACAAGAACCGAATCGGATATCTCCCACCTCTCTTTCTTCATCCCTAATAATTTCATGTAGAGATGAGGACCGTTCATGTCCAAGTAGTGATTCACACCGTCAACATAACGCTGGTAAAGGGCCCTGAACTGGGGATCAAAGGTCTTTACATATTCCTTTGCTTTATTATGAAAGCCAACACTTCGGAGAAAGAGGTCTTTACTTAAACCCTCTTCACCAGCAAATTCAGAGATTCGTCCCTGTCCGATCCTTCGAATGAATTCCATCTGGAAGATTCGGTCCTGAGCATTGACATACCCCCACGCAAAGAAGAGGTCTTCGAGGTTATTCGCCGTGATCGTGGGAACAGCGAATCGGTTACGTTCTATGCTGACCGGAGCAGAGAGTCCAGGTGCAGTGATATCGGACGAATAATTGGGGAGTCCTTTTCTGAGATAAAGAAAAACCCCACCAATGATGAGTACCACGACGATCATAAAGATAAAGAGTATCTTTTTCATTTATTCCTCCTATCAAAGCTTTATGAAACCCTCCATGTATAGAACAGCTTCCCCTGAGATTTTAACCCGCTCGCCACAAAACTTACAAAACAGTTCGCCGCCTTGCTTTGACACCTGAAAGGCATGAAGGTCATTTTTACGAAGCATGGCTGCCCAGTAAGGAATCAAAACACAATGTGCAGATCCAGTCACCGGATCTTCGGGCACGCCCACTTTGGGTGCGAAGAAGCGCGACACGAAATCACTTTGATCTCCTCTGGCTGTGATGATAATGCCACGGCAGGCAACCTGTTCCAGAGCCGAGAAGTCGGGCTGCACGGATTTGACACTAACCTCGCTATCCAGCACCACCAACAGATCCTCCGAGGAGCCGAATACCTCTTGCGGTGTGACGGATAACGCTTCGTTAAGTCCTTTAGGAGAAGTCCTGGGATAAGCCGGTCTTGAAGGGAAATCCATCTCCCGCAGATCGTCTCGTCTTGTCACAACCAGCTCGCCGTTCTTTCGTGTCTGGAACCGGATCTGCTCTTCAGGCCATTTCCGGCAGTTAAAAAGAACGAAGGTGCTGGCTAATGTAGCATGACCACATAGCGCCACCTCAGTTACCGGAGTGAACCACCTGAGATCAAAGCCAAACTCATTACGAACTAAAAATGCTGTCTCAGAAAGGTTGTTTTCGGCAGCGATTGCCTGAAGAATAGAATCATCAACCCATTGGTCAAAAAAACAGACTGCTGCCGGATTTCCAGCAAAGACCTGTGAGGTAAAAGCATCTACTTGATATAATGGTATCCTCATCTTTTCTTGCTCCTACTTATTATTATTCCCCTAAAATAAATACCGGAATCCCTTACCCTTGATAAGATCTGAATGATCTTCCCTCTCCTCTGGAGGGAGAGGGTTAGGGTGAGGGGGAATAAAATCATTTTGGGATTGAATATACACTTTTTTCAAGGATTGGGGAAGGGGAAATTATGAGCTCAATAAATCTTTTTTGTTGAGGTAATATTTCGATGAAGGTATATTAACCATGAGCCATATGGACTTTCCAAGACGATTCCAGATCATTTTTCTTTCAATCCTATTCATCTTGACAGGATTGTTTCAAGCCCACGGTTCTTCTCATCCTTGTTGTCCGAAAGACCCGGAGCTTTCCTATCTTCTTAACCCGAAACCCTCTCAGAAGTATCATTATCTGGTTCGATATGAGACTTTCTTCTCAAAAGAATTAGGTAAAGAGAAGGGCTTCTTCATCATCCTTCCGGACGATTTTTATCAGAATCCAAAGACCATATATCCAGTGCTCTATCTTCTACATGGTTACAATTTTCATCGGAGAGGGGCGAACTGGAAGGCGCTTTCCGTAGAGGAAGCAAGGAGAATTCTGTGTGAAGTGAAAGAGGAGGAGTATCACTGGCTTCTCCATGAAGATATCGCACTTATCGCCTACGCCATGATGGATTCGAGGAATCGGACGTATCAGGAATTACAAAGATCCCTGGAGGATCGTTTTTATGAACTGTCGAAACATGGAGGTCTTCTCAAGGGAGATTATCGTCCTCAGGAGATTGCCCAATCCATCGTCTCCCACAACCTTCTGTCCGGTAAAGATTTAGAGGCTCCCTTTTCTCCCATTCAGAAGATGATCCTCGTCCTTCCCGACGGAGACAATGGATTTTATACAGATGAGAATGAAGGAACGAGATTCTTTCCCGAGACGAGGAATCAGAAAGGTTGTGATGGGTTCCATTCTGAAGAGTATCTGAACTATTCTCTCTTTCCTTTTCTAAGGATGAAACCGGGTGCGTTAGGAAAACATGAGTCCTACTTCCTCGAACTCTTGAAATTTATTGAGACGCAATCCCTGTATCGGGAGAAGATCCTTCCTATCAGAGGTATTGGTGGGATGTCCATGGGAGGGTTTGGGGCAGTAAAACTGGGATTAAAATATCCACACCTTTTCCAGTCAATCAGCAGCCAGAGTGGGCTTCTGGATATTGAGCTTCTCACCAATAAATGGATGCTCAAGATGGTCCTACCTGAATTTTTAGAGGTTTTCGGACGTCTTGAACCCAGTAAACTCCCTCCCAGTTCATCTCTCAATTTGAAATACATTGAATCGAACAATCCTCTGAATCTTTTGAAACAGAAGGGAATCGAAAGATTGCCTTCCTGGATCTACTTTGATTATGGTGAGAAAGAGGGATATTCTTGGATTATGGAGGGAAATCAGAAATTCGAGAAATCGCTGAGAGAGAAGAGCCATGCAATACTTGTTCAACCTTTTAACGGAAAATCTGAGCACAATTATCAATTCTGGCGCAGCCGCTCTGGCAATATGCTTCTCCATCACTCCGAAATCTTTAAGAAGTATCTGACAGAAAGGTGAGGGCAAGCTCACTGCTCCATGAGAAGTCGGTTTAGTTTATCCCGATCGATTCCCAATCGTTCCCATACTTCTCTGTAAATAGGCTTGCCTTTCTCATCATAAGGATCAACGAGCACCTTTCTTAAGAAGAAGGGAGAGCTTTTGATATGACAGCTTTTGCATCCCCTTGCACCGAGGGTGAGGGAACTGGACCGCACATTGTGGTTAAGGGAGAAATCGATGGGCTGTGCCTGCTCATGAGGAGTTTTTTCAACCCCCCCTTTTTTATCGAGACGGTAGAGAAATCCTCCCTTGATCAAGACGGGTAAAATGGCAATTGGATTTCCAAATCGGTCTTTTAACCTCAGGGCCATGAGAAAGGATCGGATTTCTTCAAGGGAGTTGACTTCAGGGATTCCATCTCTATTGTCGTCTTTCAGGGGAGGTTTCTTTAACTCCTTGATCTTCCAGAGGGGGATGGGCTTGACCACTTTGGTCCTTTCATCTAGATCTCCCCAGTAGATGGTTATAGCCGGTTTCACTGGAATGATCTTTCCTTTCCATTCCCTCAATGCAGGATACCAGGTCTCTGATCTCGCTCTGGGTTGAGACGGCCCTGGATCCAGAGGGTCCGGTGATAAAAATGTAGAGGTCTCATAAATCTGAGTATCTCCCGATGTATGGTCATAGACGAGCTCCGAGGGTTCAGATTGGTAAGGGAGATGGCAGGTCTGGCACGCAATTCTTCGCAAATGTTTGGGAGAGAAGGGATGCCTATATCTTGGGGCT
>CAKZKY010000336.1 GCA_937124575.1 uncultured Pseudomonadota bacterium
GGCCTCGATGCAGAGGTAAGGGGTTACTACAGGGAGGTCATTGATCATCTCAACACACTTCGCAAACCCATCGTGGCCATTGACATCCCCTCTGGTCTGAATGCCAATACCGGAAAACCCCTTGGCACCGCTATTCGTGCCATGCTCACCGTCACCTTTGGTCTGCCCAAAGTGGGGCTTCTCATCTCGCCGGGGACGGATTATGTCGGAACCCTGAAGGTCGTCGATATCGGCATTCCTAAAAATCTGGTGGAAGAGGAGAAGATCCAGACCCACCTCATCGAAGAAGACGAAATTAGACAGTTTCTTGACACGCCCAGGCGGCCTGATACGCATAAAGGAGACTATGGACACCTTCTCGTCATTGCTGGTTCTGTGGGCAAGACTGGAGCCGCTGCCATGGTCTGCGAGGCTGCCCTTCGAATGGGTGCAGGACTGGTCACCCTTGCCATCCCCAAGAGCCTCAATCCAATTATGGAGATGAAACTGACCGAGGTAATGACGGAACCTCTTCCCGAAACCCCTAAACAGACGCTCAGTTTAAGAGCATTTAATGCGATTCTTCGCCTCTGCGAAAATAAGAAGGCCGTTGTGATTGGACCTGGCCTCGGAACCTTTAAAGAGACCCATTCGCTCATCCAGAAACTGATTAGAACGATCGATCTTCCTCTCATCATCGATGCCGATGGCCTCAATGCCCTTGCCGCCCAGCCCAAACTTCTTCCGTTACCGAATCGCTCGATCGTCCTCACCCCTCACCCTGGCGAGATGGCAAGGTTAATCCATTCGACACCCAAAGAGGTCCAGGAAAATCGCATCGGAGTCTGTAAAAATTTCTCCCAATCCAGCCATGCCTTTCTGATCCTAAAAGGATATCGAACCCTCATCGTCACCCCCAGAGGAGAAGTCTACATCAATCCGACTGGCAACTCAGGGATGGCAACCGGAGGTACGGGCGATGTCCTGAGCGGCATGATCGGTGGTCTCGTCTGCCAGGGATTCGACATTCTCTCCTCTCTGCAGGCGTCCGTCTATCTACACGGATTGGCCGGAGATGAGTTGGCCCGGGAATTAGGTGAAAAATCATTGGTCGCCACCGACATCATTCGGAAGATCCCTGCTCTTCTTCAAAGAGGTAAGGTTTGATTTTAACCTCGTCTTCAATTAAGATTGGAATGGAGTCTCATTATGGAGATGAGAAAAGAGATAAAAAAACTGGCCTGTCTCGAAGAGCGTTCTTTCCCCTTCTTCTCTCTCTATCTCAATACCCGCTGGGACTCGGAGCAACAGAGGGAGCGCCTTCGTCTTTTCACGAAGAATCAATTAAAGATAGGACTCGATCAGATCAAAGGGAGAGAGGATTGGCAAAAGATCTATCCGGAGGATCAGAAACAGATCGAACGATTCATGGAGAGGCTGATCCGTCGTTCTTACGAAGAAGGGGTTGATGGAATGGCCATCTTCTCCTGTAGCGCCACTAAGACATTTCTGACTTACCCTTCGATCATTCCCTTTGAAAACCAGTTCTTTCTTTCTACGGCTCCAATCCTTCGGCCACTTGTCCGCCTCTCTTCCCAGTATCAGGATACGCTTGCCGTGATGGTGGAAACCGATTCGGCCAAACTTTTCGAAATCTCCCTTGAGGGGTTGATGGCAGAATTCTCTATCGAGAGTTACGTTCCCGGCCGTCACGACCAGGGAGGCTGGGCACAGATGAGGTACCAGCGACATATCCGGGATCACATGAATAAACACCATAAGGAGGTTGCTGAGCAACTGACCGAATTGTTCGATTCGGGGAAGTGGAAACGGGTTGTCCTTTTAGGTCAGGATCGGACACTGGCCAATTTCAAGAGCTTCCTTCCCGAACGCCTGAAACAGAGGATTGCCGATACATTCGCGATCGATTTCTCGGAAGAACGCTCCAGGGTGTTGAGACGAATTGTAGAGCGCCTCTTTCAGAGAGAGAAGGAGGAAGTGGCCCGGCAGATTGAAGAACTGATGGAGAGAACGCCTCATGGAGGAAGAGCCACATTTGGTTTGAATGGAACCCTGGAGGCCCTCAACCAAGGAAAGATTCAAACCCTCTATCTCCTCACCTCGTTCAACCTCCCTGGAGGACAATGCCCGCGATGCGCCTCCCTTCTCCTCACCCATCCACCGTCACGTCAAAAAGGTTCTTGTCCCTTCTGTAAAGGAGAGACCCTCGAGATTGACTTGGGAGAAGAGATGATGCGAACCGTTCTCCGTCAGGATGGAGATGTCAAATGGGTTGATGAGAATGACATATTGAAGGAGAACGATGGCGTGGCCGCTTCGTTAAGATTTGGTTCATCCCGTTCGCTCTCCATCAAAGGAGTCTGATATGTTAGTTGAGATGAAAGTGAAATTTTTGACATTTGATTCCTCATCCAATGGATTTGTTGTCCTTCTGATGGATCTCGCCAACAAGACAGGGCTTCCCATCTGGATTGGACCGTTTGAAGCGAATGCGATTGCCATGAAGCTAAAAAAGGTGAACTCCCATCGCCCCATGACCCATGATCTGATCCACAATGTTCTAAAAACCTTGGAATCACGGGTGATCAAAATCGTAGTCAACGACCTCAAGGAGTCCACTTACTATGCGCTGATCCACCTCCTTTGGAAAGGGAAAGAGATCGTCATCGACTCCAGACCAAGCGACGCCATTGCAATTGCTCTGGCTGTGGATGCCCCGATCTATGTCTCGGAAGAGGTGATCGAAAAGGCAAGAACCATCGACTTTGAAAAAGAGGGAGACCAATTGAAAGATTGGCTTGAAAACCTCAACCCAGAGGATTTTAAATATAAAGCCTGAATCGAAGAGAACCAAATTCCAAGCACCAATATCCAGATAAATTCCATTGATCAATTTCCAAAATGTTTCGGTTGCCGAGTATCATTCGGTCATTGGGATTTAGTTACCATTGGGGTTATTGGAATTTGGTTATTGGGATTGATCTTAGAGATGATCCTATATTCCCAAAACCCCTCAGAAACAATTCGAATCGGGAAGAGAATCGGAAGCCGTCTTAAAGCAGGGGATGTGGTTGCATTAATGGGTGAACTGGGAGTAGGAAAGACTCAATTCATCAAAGGATTAGCCCAAGGGGGTGGAATACGAAAGTCTACTTATGTCTCCAGCCCTTCATTCACGATTATCAATGAATATCAGGGAAAGGTCCCTTTCTATCATATTGACCTCTATCGGTTGAGGGAGGAGAAAGAGGCTGAAGGGTTAGGACTGGAAGAGTACTTTCTGGGAGAGGGAATTACCGCTGTTGAGTGGGCGGATCGAATTCCATCGCTGCTACCCGAGGAAGTCCTCCGGATTCATCTTCATTATACCGGCAAAAACACCCGATCCATAGAGATAGTTGGAAAAGGAAAGAGGTATGAAGAACTGGTCAAAAAGTTCGGAGTTCGGTGTCCGGAGTCAGGAGTTCGGAGTAAAATATTGAATAAATTTTAGATTTAATTCTCCGAACTCCGAACTCATTACTCCGAACTAGTTTAGGGGGAGGTGGTTAAATGGCATTGGTTGTTCAAAAGTATGGGGGTACATCCGTGGGCGATATCGACCGGATCAGGAATGTGGCCAGGAGGGTGATCCGCACCAAGGAGGAAGGCCATCAGGTTGTTGTCGTCGTCTCCGCAATGGCTGGAGAAACTGACAAGCTGATCCGTCTGGCCCAGCAGGTCACTCCGAATCCCGATGAAAGAGAGATGGATGTCCTTGTCTCGACTGGCGAGCAAGTCAGTATCGCTCTACTGGCAATTGCCCTCAAGGCAATGGGTTGCGATGCAAAATCTTACCTTGGATTCCAGATCAAGATTGCGACCGATAGCGCTTTTGGCAAAGCCCGCATTACCGGGATCGAGTCGGAGAAGATGCTCGAGGATTTAAAAAACGGAAGGATCGTCGTGGTCGCTGGATTTCAGGGCGTCGATGAACTGGACAACATCACGACACTGGGCCGTGGAGGATCGGATACAACCGCTGTGGCAGTAGCCGCCGCTATCCGGGCAGATGTCTGTGAAATCTACACGGATGTGGATGGCGTCTATACAACCGATCCCAATGTCTGCTCAAAAGCCCGGAAGCTTTCTAAGATCTCTTATGATGAGATGCTTGAAATGGCCAGCCTGGGGGCAAAAGTCCTTCAGATCCGCTCTGTGGAATTTGCTAAAAAGTACGATGTCCCGATTCATGTCCGTTCGTCATTCAATGATAATCCTGGAACCATTGTCTGCAAGGAGGAGAGAGAGATGGAAAGGGTCGTTGTTTCCGGTGTGACTTATAACAAAAATGAAGCGAAGATCGAGGTCATGCGTGTGCCAGATGTTCCGGGAGTAGCCGCCCGATTATTCAAGCCCATTGCCGATGCCAATATTGTCGTCGATATGATCATCCAGACCTCAAGCACAGAAAAGGGCTGTGCGGATCTGGCCTTTACCGTTCCCAAGACCGATTTCTCCAAGGCACTTCAGATTGTGAAGGAAAGTGTGAGAGAGATTGGAGGGAAAGAGGTCCTCTCCGATGAAAATATTGCCAAGGTATCCATCATCGGCGTCGGGATGAGGAGCCATTCCAATGTGGCCGCACAGATGTTTTATGCCTTAGCCAAGGAGGGGATTAACATCCAGATGATCTCCACTTCAGAGATCAAAATCTCTTGCGTCATCGATTCCAAATATACGGAATTAGCGGTGCGTGCCCTCCATGACGCCTTTGAACTGGATAAACCATTGATCACCGAGGAACGATGAACCTGAATAAATCTTCTGTTTATCTTTCACCGTACGTGATTCATCGTCTAATGAGAGAGTATGACTTTGGTTCATGTTAATACGATCAAAATCTACGATACCACCTTGAGGGATGGCTCTCAGGCAGAGGATATCGCCTTCTCCGTCGAGGATAAGATCCGGATTGCCCAAAAATTGGACGAATTGGGCATCCATTATATCGAGGGGGGATGGCCGGGTTCCAATCCGAAGGATCTCCAGTTCTTTCAAGAAATCAAATCCGTTTCTCTCTCTGGAGCAAAGGTCGTTGCCTTTGGAAGTACCTGTCGAGCAGGCCTCTTGCCTGAAAACGACCCAAACATCCAGGCATTGGTCGAAGCAGGAACAGAGGCCGTCACCATCTTTGGAAAGTCCTGGGACATGCACGTCCTTGAGGCGTTGAACATCTCCCTTGATCAGAATCTTGAGATCATCTCTAAGTCGATCCATTTTCTCAAACAAAGAGTCCCTGAGGTCATCTTTGACGCCGAACATTTCTTTGATGGTTATAAAAAGAATCCTTCTTATGCCCTTTCCATCTTGCAGTTGGCCCAGGAGTCGAAAGCGGACTGGATCGTTCTCTGTGACACCAATGGAGGCACCCTTCCATTCGATCTTCAACGAATCATCCAAGAGGTAAAAAAGAAGGTCCATTTGCCTCTCGGTATCCACGTCCATAACGATTCAGAGATGGCGGTGGCCAACACCCTCATCGCGGTAGAGGAAGGGATCACCATGGTCCAGGGAACGATCAATGGCTATGGAGAACGGTGTGGGAATGCCAACCTCTGTTCCATCATCCCCAACATCCAGTTGAAGATGGGGATAAATTGCCTGACCGATGCTCAACTCATGAAAATGACCGAGGTCTCTCGCTTCGTCTCAGAGCTGGCAAATCTGCCTCACCCCAAATATCTTCCTTACGTGGGTGAGAGCGCCTTTGCCCACAAAGGGGGCGTTCATGTGAGCGCCATCCGAAAGAGCCCTTTAACCTATGAACATATTGAGCCCGAACGGGTGGGAAATCGTCAGCGGGTTCTCATCTCTGATCTCTCCGGAGAGTCGAACATCCTTTATAAGGCAACGGAGTTTGGGATCGACCTCGAAAGCAAGGATCCGAATGTCCGAAAAATTCTGGACAATCTAAAACAACTCGAACACGAGGGATTTCAGTTTGAAGGAGCCGAGGGATCCTTTGAGATCCTGATGAAGAAGGCTCTTGGAAAGCACAAGAAATTTTTTGAGCTCCTGGGATTTCGTGTGATCGTCGAAAAGAAGGAAGAAGAAGGCCCTCCCTTTTCAGAGGCAACCATCATGGTACGTGTTGGCGATCAGATCGAGCATACGGCCGCAGTGGGAAATGGTCCGGTCAATGCGTTAGACAACGCCATCCGTAAAGCCCTTGAAAAGTTCTATCCCGAACTAAAAGAAGTCAAGCTCCTTGATTATAAGGTGAGAATACTCTCTACAAAAGATGGAACAGCTGCACACACGAGAGTCTTGATCGAATCCGGAGATGGTGAATCCAAGTGGGGGACCGTGGGGGTCTCTGAAAACATCATCCAGGCAAGTTGGCAGGCCCTCGTCGATTCCATCGACTACAAACTCCTGAAGGAAAAAGAGCAAAGTGACTAAAGTGTTCAAGTGAACCGAGGTTTAACTTAAGGCACTTTAGTCACTTGTCACTTTAGGCATTCTCAGTCGAGAGGATGAACCATTTGAGATACCTTTCCATCGGCCAGCAGAAGGTCCTCATCGTTTTGGGCTTTTTCCTCTTGGGTACCCTCTTCCTAAAATTTTATTATCCCTCTCAGACCCCTCCAGAAGAAATCACAAAGGAGGTTGTCGTTGAAGTCTCAGGTGAGGTCCAAAAACCCGGTGTTTATCTCTTTCAACAACCTCCTCTTCTAAAAGAGGCCATTGAAAAGGCAGGTGGTTTAAAAGAACGGGGGAATTTTGATCCGGACTCTTTTTCAGAACCCATCAGGACAGGCACACTCCTTAATGTCCGGAAGGAATCTCCACAGGAATTCAGGATAAAAATCGAAACAATGGAGGCCTATAAACTCCTCGTTTTCCATATTCCCCTTGATCTCAATCGGGTCTCCGTAGAAGACCTCTGCCTTCTTCCAGGGGTCGGAGAGTCCCTTGCCCGCGAGATCGTCCGCTATCGGGAAAAGAGAAAAGCCTTTAGGTCAATCGAGGAGCTGAAAAACATCTCTGGAATTGGAGATAAAAAATGGGAAATCCTCAAACCCTTTTTAACAGTATCCCCTGGGTAAATAGGCGAGGATCGCTCTCTTCAATCTCTGCTCCCTACTCTGAAATAGATTTTCGCCAAAATAAATACCTCATTGAGATTCTCTTATATAATAATGTCTTATAATGTTAAAAATTTTTCCGTGAGCGTCAGATCTTTTACAGAGAATCTCATTAATCATTATTTAAGGTTCATCTGGCTTTCGT
>CAKZKY010000337.1 GCA_937124575.1 uncultured Pseudomonadota bacterium
AGGAGGTCGTATATGAAACACGAAGAAGGAAGTTTTGGTGCAGGGCCGTTGATCTTTTCGTTTTTTCTCGGAGGCCTGATCGGGGCAGGTGTTGCGCTCTTATTCGCTCCGAGATCTGGAAAGGAGACGAGAGAGAAGATTAAAGAATTTGCAGGAGAAGCCAAAGGAAAGGCTGAAGAAGTGATCGAACAGGTAAAAGGGAAGGTTTCTACTGCTGTGGAAAAAGGTAAGGAGGTTATCGAGGAGAGGAAATCCATTTTAACCACGGCGATTGAAGCCGGCAAAGAGGCTTACGAAAAAGAGAAGGAAAAATTGGCCAAAGGCCATTAATCTGATTCAAAAGTTTTTAAGTGAACCAGAGTGGCTCCCCATCCGCCCCGATCATCGGGTGCAATTCTGTAAGATTCTACTAGGGAACTCTTTTCGAGAAAGGAGTGCACGATATTTCGTTGCACTCCTTTCCCTTTTCCGTGGATGATTCGAACCTCTTTAAACCCTTTTTTATAACATTCCAGGAGATACTCTTCTAAGAGAGAGGGAATCTCGTGTGGTGAAAAGGTGTGTAGATCAATCCAGTCTTCAATGGGGATACTGACGATCATATCAAGAAAGTTCGGAGTGAACCATTCTAAATATTCTATCAAACATTGGCCGGGTCAATTTACCGGTCAAGGTGTTCTGCTGGCTCGGATGGTAGGTGGTGATTAAAGAAATAGTTCGGAGTTGGGAGTTCGGAGTTCGGAGAGAAAAGAATTTTCCATGGCCAAAGGCTAAAGGTGGAATCGCATAACCTTTCAGCTTCAAAGACTTTAAGGTCTGTTTAAAGGCAATCAGACCCAATGGGACGATTATTTTGATATTTTTCAATAGGTCGAGTTCTTTTGAGAGATAAGGGCGGCAATTCTCGATTTCTTCGGGCAGGGGTTTATTCTTTGGTGGGGCACATCGGATCGTTGCCGTGATGTAGCAATCGTTCAATTTAAAATCATCGTCTCTTCTCGTTGAATTGGGATGATTGGCAAGTCCAAATCGATGAAGAGCACCAAATAGCCACTCGCCACTTCGGTCGCCTGTGAACATCCGTCCTGTGCGGTTTCCACCATTGGCCGCAGGCGCAAGTCCAACGATCAGAACCCGGGCTTTTGGATCTCCAAAACTGGGAAGGGGCTTGGACCAGTAAGTCCAATCCCGATATCGTTTGGGTTTGTGATCTGTTACCTCTGACAGGTAAGTCACCAGCCTCGGGCATTTCTTGCATTGGATGATTTCACTCTGGAGGTTTTTTAATTCTTCTTTTAAATCCATACATTTCCTTTCGTATCATATCTTTCTACTCGGTTTCAAGGAGAGAAGTGTCTTTTGACAGCGAGAGGAATTCTTGTTAAAAATAGTTGACATCAAAAAGGCGAGGTGATTAATGCCAACCTATTCTCACTCTCAACTCTCCACTTACGAGACCTGTCCTTATCAGTATAAACTTGCCTATATTCAAAAGATTAAGATTGAAACCGAAGGAATCGAAGCATTCATGGGTTCGAGGGTCCACGATGCTCTGGAGAAACTCTACCGTGACCTGAAGATGACCAAATTGAATACCCTCGAAGAGCTTCTTGCCTTTTACTACCAAGCTTGGGAGAAAAATTGGACTGATGCGATTCAAATCGTGAGAAAGGAATATAATCCAGAGGACTATCAGCGTCTGGGAGAGAAATGCATCTCAGAGTATTACAAACGTTATTACCCCTTTGACCAAGGGAAGACATTGGGCCTCGAAGAGACGATTTATTTCCCCATCGAAGAAGAGAGAGGATACTGGATTCGAGGCGTGATCGATCGCTTGACCCTTTTGAACGGGTCGGTCCTTGAAATTCATGATTATAAAACCTCTGGTAAGCTGCCCACCCAAGCTGACATAGAGTCAGATAGACAATTAGCCTTCTACCAGATGGGGGTCGAGGGGAAATGGAAAGATATTCAAGAGATCAGGCTGATCTGGCACTATCTTGTTTTTGATGTGGAGATTCAATCTCAAAGAACATCTGGAGAACTTCAACGACTCAGACAGGAAACCTTAGAATTGATTAAGAGGATTGAATCGGATAGGGAGTTTTCTCCTAAAGAGAGCCCTCTCTGTGACTGGTGTGATTATCAGAGTCTCTGCCCGAAACGGAGGCATCGAGTGGTGGTCGAAAGCCTTCCACCGAATGAATATTTTCAGGAAGAGGGAGTCAATCTGGTCAACCGATATGTGGAATTGAAGGAGAAGAAGACCATTTTGCTGGGAGAGATTGATGCTGAGATTGCCAGAGTGGAGGAGGCGATTTTGGCTTATGCGGAGAGGGAGGAGTTGGAAGCCATCTATGGTAGCGACCATGTCGCCAAGATTAAAAACGAGATCAAAGAAAAATATCCATTAAAGGGAGATCCCAATCGAAAGGCATTGGATGAATTTATTAAGAATGCTGGAAAGTGGATGGAGGTTTCGGATTTAAACCCCTGGATGCTGGTGAGGGTTCTTGAGCGTGGGGGATGGCCTCCTTCTCTTGCGAAAAAAGTGAAAGAATTCGCCACCGTTGAAAAGAACCGCACCATCATCCTGTCGAAGCTTAAAGAGAGAGATTAGCCATTGAAGAAAAATAACGTTGGAATAATGGAATGTTGGAATAATGTAAATTTCAAATTATTACGAAAGGAACTAAAGGGGATCCTATGGAGATAAGAATAGAAAAAGGCCAACCGGAAAAGTATCCCTGCGAACTTCTTCTTCTCTTTTCATTTGAACCGCCCACACCTTTAGAGGGAGCGATGGAAAGGGTTGATCAAGAGTGGAAAGGATTTCTTTCCACACTCATCAACCAGGGTGATTTCAAAGGAGAGCTGTACCAATGCCGGCTCATTCATACCCAGGGCGCACTTTCCTCGAAAAGGGCATTGCTGGTCGGTCTGGGTAAAAAAGAAGAGTTTGACCTTGAAAAATGGAGGGGTGCGGCTTCAAAGGCCGGACAGTTTATAAGGGACTCGGAAATCAAACAGTTTGCCTGTCAGATCAATCCAATTAAGGATTTCGCTGTCGAAGAACTGACGGAGTCTTTTGTGACAGGACTTCTGCTTGGGACTTACCAGTTTAATAAATTAAAGACCCTGGAAAGGGAAAAGATTAAACGCATCGAAAGGGTCATTCTGCTCGGAGAAAATGAGGAGAAGATAGCACAGATTGAACAAGGGCTGAAACACGGGCAGATCATTTCGGATGCGGTCTGTATGGCCAGAGACTTGGCAAATGCGCCGAGCAATCAAGTAACCCCATCCGTTCTTGCTGATAAGGCCCGGGAGATTGCAAAAGATCAGAGGCTTGGGGTTGAGGTTTTTGATTTGAATGAGGCAGAGGCTATGGGCATGGGCGCATTTGTTGCCGTGGCCAAGGGAAGCCAAGAGCCCGCAAAGTTCATCGTGCTTGAATATAACCAAGGGAAGGGGATGGATACCATTGCCCTTGTAGGAAAGGGAATCACGTTTGACAGCGGAGGGATTTCGATTAAACCTGCGGAGAAAATGGAGCAGATGAAGGCCGACATGTCAGGAGCAGCCGCTGTCCTGGGAATCATGCAGGCCGCCTCAAAACTTCAGCTTCCTCTTCACCTGGTAGGGATCATTCCAGCAACCGAAAACCTACCGAGTGGAAAGGCATATAAGCCCGGTGATGTTTTAAAGACTCTTTCAGGTCAGACAGTCGAAGTCATCAGTACGGATGCTGAAGGAAGGCTCATTCTGTCCGATGCCCTCACTTATAGCCTTAGATACAAACCCAAAGCGATCATTGATCTGGCGACCCTTACAGGTGCCGTTGTGATTGCGTTAGGTGACTATGTGATCGGCCTTTTTGGTAATGACGATTCGCTTCAAAAAAAGATTGAATTGGCGTCTCAAAAAAGTGGTGAGAAAGTATGGAAGCTTCCTCTCTGGGATGAATATTTTGATTATATCAAGAGCGATGTGGCTGATTTTAAGAATGTCGGAACGCGGGCCGCAGGCGCCATCATCGGAGCCATCTTCCTAAGCAAGTTTGTAGAAAAGACACCCTGGGTCCATCTCGATATTGCAGGGCCTGCCTTTATTGAGAAAGAAAGGCCCTACATGCCCAAAGGAGCCACAGGGATTGGGGTGAGGCTGTTGGTTCAACTACTGAGAGATTGGAAGTAATACCGAAATCCGAAGCACGAAATTCGAATTTCGAAACCCTAGTTCAATAAGCAAGTGCAACACTTTTAGGTTTAGGGTTTCCGCATTATGATTGCGGAATGAAACCAAAAACCTATAAGCACCTAAATCCAAATGAAAGAATGAATTCCGTTTTAGAAATTTGGTGATCCGGATTTGAGATTTGTTTCGAATTTCGATATTCGGATTTCGAATTTATTGTTTCGAGGTTATATGACGAACGAGAAAGAAAAGCAATACCCATTTCTAAGGGCCTGTCACAGGCGACCCACCCCTTATACTCCCATCTGGTTGATGCGTCAGGCAGGCCGGTATATGAAGGAGTACCGCACTCTCAGAAAGAAATATTCCTTCATGGAGATGTGCAAAGACCCAGAATTGGCTGCAGAGGTGACTTTACAACCCTTAAAACATTTTAGACTTGATGCGGCTATCATTTTTTCAGATATCCTCATTCCCCTTGAACCGATGGGAGTTGGGTTTGAATTCGCAAAAGGAGAAGGCCCTGTTTTTCATCGTCCTATCCGAATCTCGAGAGATGTCGAAAAGCTGAGGCTATTTGACCCCAAAGAAGAACTTTCCTTTCTGATGGAGGCAATCCGGATCGTCCGAAAGGAATTAGAGGGCAAGATTCCTCTGATTGGATTTTCAGGAGCACCTTTTACCCTTGCCAGCTACATCATTGAAGGGGGATACTCAAAAAATTATGTCCTGACCAAGGCCTTGATGTATCAGGATCCTTCCACTTGGTCTAAGTTGATGGACAAACTTTCTAAAGTATTGATACGCTGTCTCAATGCGCAGATTAAAGCAGGGGTTCAGGCGATTCAGGTATTTGATTCTTGGGTGGGCTGTTTAAGTCCGAGAGATTATGAGGAGTATGTGCTTCCTTATTCTAAAAAGGTCCTGAAGGGTTTGGGTCAGAGTGTGCCGGTGATCCATTTTGGTACCTCTACATCGGCCCTCCTGGAATTGATGAAGAGAGCAGGGGGGGATGTCATTGGAGTGGACTGGCGGGTTAATCTGGATGAGGCCTGGGAACGAATCGGGCACGATGTCGGCATTCAGGGAAATCTTGATCCGGTGGTTTTGATGGGGCCCATCGGTTTCATTAAGAAAGAAGTGAAACGCATTCTTAAACAAGCCAATGGGCGGCCCGGACATATCTTCAATTTAGGACACGGTATCCTTCCTAATACCCCCGTTGAGAGTGTTGCTGCACTGGTGGATATGGTCCATGAGTACAGTTCAATGACAAAACAAGGGAGAAGATAAAGGTTACGGTGACGAAGCCTATTTCGTCATTCGGTAACGGTTACGGTAAAGAGGATTTAACACGACAGACGGAACCTTTTTTAGACGATACGGGCATCGGTGCCGTTAGACAAAATCCTTATTTTCTGAGCAATGATGAAAGCTCTTCTTCTCTTGGCGTTTGGTGGGCCCCGTTCCCTTGATGAAGTGGAGATGTTTTTGACACGTCTCTTTGGGGGACGAAAGCCCTCTCCAGAGCAGTTGGAGAGAGTTAAGGAACGTTATCGGTTGATCGGGGGGAGATCGCCCCTTCCAGAGATTACATTTAAACAAGCTCAAGCTCTTGAAGAGGCTTTGAACACCAAAGGAAAACGCTTCAAATCCTACGTCGGGATGCGATACGGACATCCATTGATTGAGGAGACAATAAAGGAGATTTGCCAAGACGGTATCCATGAGGCGATTGCCATCCCCATGGCACCTTTTCGATCTCGATTCAGCACCGGTGCTTATCAAGAGGAGTTAAAGAGAGCCAATCAGATTTCAGGAGATAAATTGAGAGTGGCTTTGATCGAAGGATGGCATCTTCATCCCCTCTTTGTGCAAGCCGTCGCAGAGAAGATAGACGAAGGAATGAATTGGTTCACTCAGGAGGAAAGGGAAAAAGTCCATCTCATCTTTACGGCCCACAGCCTGCCAGAGTCAGTCATCGGGAACGATCCCTATGTTGACGATATGCAGAAGAGCGTCAATGAGGTTCTGAAACGGATCGAACCGCTTCCCTGGCACATGGCTTTCCAGAGCAAAGGCGTAGGAATGGAGAGATGGATTGGTCCGGATGTCGAATCGGTATTAATTGAACTTAATAAGATTCATATTAAGAAAGTGCTGATTGTACCCATTGGATTTGTATCGGACCATATCGAGATCCTCTATGATATTGATATTGTTTATCGACAGCAGGCCGAATCATTAGGAATGGTTTTGAAACGAACTGCCTCGCTCAATCATTCAGAGCGATTTATTGAGGCCTTAACAACCGTTGTGGAAGAAAATATAACAAAATAGTTAGGAGGTTCGGAGATTTAAAAAAATGTGGCTCCGAACCCCGAGCTGATTACTCCGGACTACCTTAAGGAGCTCTATGAAGCGGATCATTATTATTGGTGGTGGAATTACCGGGTTGGGTGCGGCATATAAAGTGACCCGAGCTGCATCCGAAGGGCACAAAGTTGATTTTATTCTGATCGAAAAGGACCCTCGCTTGGGGGGCAAGATCATCACAGAAATCGTGCCTGATCCTGCAGGAGAAGGCAGATTTATCGTAGATGGAGGTCCGGATTGCTTCCTTACAGAAAAAACAGCCTGCCATCGAATTGCAAGATTGACTGGAATCTTTGATGACGAATTGCCAACCGACGATTCACGGAGACGCACCCTGATTCTGTCTCGAGGCAAACTTCATCCAATGCCCGATGGTGTGATGATGTTTGCGCCTACGAAATTTATACCTTTTGTCACCACCGGACTCTTCTCATGGCCTGGTAAGATCCGAATGGGCATGGACCTCTTCATACCACCCAAAAAGGTGAAACCTGGAGCGTTGAATGACGAGACCCTTGAAAGCTTTGTCGTTCGCAGGATGGGAAGGGAATGTCTCGATCGGTTAGCGGAGCCGCTTGTTGGCGGCGTCCATGCCTCTGATCCAGCCAGGATGTCATTAGCGGCTACTTTTCCACGTCTCCTGGAGATGGAGCAAAAGTATGGATCGCTCATGAAGGGATTCCTTGCGGCCCGACGTATGGTCGAAGAGATGCGGCGGAAGTATCCACCCAAACCGGGTCAGAAACCACGGACGTTCTTTACCTCTTTTGTTAATGGCATGCAGCAATTGACGGATCGAATGGCAGAAGTGGCAGGTCGGGAAAAGATGCGAATTGGAATTTCCGTCCATTCGATTCAAAGTATTGGGCAGAACAGATGGGTTGCCAGTTTATCCGATGGGTCAACGATTGAAGGTGATGGTGTCATCGTTGCCACAGAGTCATGGGCTGCGGAACCACTCCTCCGACCTCTTGATCCCACCATTGCTGATGCGCTTGCAAGCATTCCATGCACTTCGTCTGCTACGATCTCATTCGCTTTCAAAGAAGAAGAGGTGGGTTTTGATCTGAATGCCTTCGGAGTGCTTTGCCCTCTTGTCGAAGACCGTGCACTGATGGCGGCAACTTACTCTTCTACGAAATGGCCAGGTAGAGCACCTAAAGGTAGAGTTCTACTTCGTGGGTTCGTCGGAGGTCCGCACAATCAGGAGATTATGAAACGTTCGGATGAAGAACTGGTGCGGATTGTGCTTTCCGAGTTTCGGGATATTTTAGGTCTCAATCCTAAGGCGATGCCGCTCTTTACACGTCTCTATCGCTGGCCTCTTGGCATGCCCCAGTACACGATTGGGCATCTCGATCGTGTCGAGTTGATCGAAAGACAGAGCGCCTCAATACCTGGTCTTGCCCTGGCAGGGGGGAGTTATAGAGGGGTAGGCCTTCCGAATTGCATTGAGAGCGGTGAGCGCGCCGTTTCAAAGATTCTCAACGAATGGGGCATTGATCTTGACGAAGACCATGTAGAAGAAAAACGGTATTATTGAATGTAATAAAGGGACTTCTTGAATGGGGTTTCTTTTCCCTGATCCAAAGCTAACC
>CAKZKY010000338.1 GCA_937124575.1 uncultured Pseudomonadota bacterium
CCGTACCCTCACCAATGGCATACAAAGCCCAGTATCTTTGGCTTAAATTTAAGTGTAGCGCTCATTCCTTCTCCTTAATTAAAAAATAGGTTCGAATACCACTAATGATAACGAATGACACGAATCACTAGGATTTCATTCGAGTAATTCGTTACCATTCGCGTAATTCATCTATGCGGCTTCAGCCGCTGCGTCAATCTGGGCTATTAATTCTTGATCAGTAAAGTGTTTGAGCTGAATCGCTCCTGTCGGGCACATGGCATTGCAGAGGCCATCGCCTTTACAGAGAACCGGGTTCATGACCGCCTTATTGCCCTGCCGTGTCTCACGAAGTTCGATGGCACCATACGTACAGGCGGAAACACACGCCCCACATCCCATACATTTCTTTTCAATAACCTCGCAAACAGAACCCGAGGCAGTAACCGTATCATGTGAGAGAAGCGTTAATGCCCGGCCTGCAGCCCCATACGCCTGGCTGATTGTCTCTGTAATCAGTTTAGGATAGTGAGCCATACCACAGAGGTAGACGCCATCCGCACCGAACTCAACCGGTCTTAATTTGGCATGAGCCTCTTTGAAAAAACCATCTTGGCCCAGAGGGATTTTAAAGAGCTGAGCTACGTCTTTGCTTCCCGCAGCGGGGATCGTGGCTGCCGCCAGTGCCAGGAGGTCAGCCTCTATTTCGAGCCGGTTCCCTAAAATATAATCCGGCACAGTAACCTTGAGCACCGGTTTTCCTTCTTCTGATTCACCGACTTCCACCTGAGGTTTATCCTGTGGTTCATAGCGGATAAACTTTACCTCTTTATTGGCCGCCTCCCTGTAATAATCTTCGCTGAACCCATAGGTTCTCATATCCCGGAAGAGGATATAGATATCCATCTTGGGGTTGATCTCTTTTAGTTTCAAAGCGTTTTTGACCGACTCGCTGCAACAGATCCGGCTGCAGTAGTTTCTCTCCTCATTCCTGCAACCCACACACTGGATCATGACCACCGTCTCTGCATTGAGGATTTTTTCGTCTTTTTGGGCGAGCCCCTCCTCCAGCTCCATTTGGGTCATAACCCGCTCGTCTTCTCCATAGAGGTATTCCTTGGGCCTATAGACATCTGCTCCGACGGCAATCACCGTGACGCCATGTTTGATTTCAGTCATTCCTTTATCCGATTTGACCTTGGTGACAAAATTCCCAACATAACCGGTCGCCTCAGTGATCGTTGCATCTAAATAGACATGGATGGAGGCGTGCTGATAAACCTTTTGGCTCAGATCACGCAAATATGCCTGAACATCCATCCCTTCCAGGGTAGAATGGATTCTTCGCGCCATCCCTCCGAGTTCTTTCTCCTTCTCCACAAGATGGACCTCATGCCCCTGATTGGCAATGGAGAGGGCGCAAGTCATGCCCGCCACACCCCCCCCCACCACAAGCGCAGCCTTATTGACTGGTAGCTCAAATTCTTTAAGTGGTTCTAATTGGCAGGCGCGCGCAACAGACATCCGGATAATGTCCATTGCCTTTCGGGTGGCTTCCTCCTTCTCTTTGGAGTGGACCCAGGAGCAATGTTCCCGGATATTGGCCATGTCGAAATAATATTGGTTAATTCCTGCTTCGCGAAGGGTCTCTCGGAAAGTAGGCTCATGCGTTTTGGGAGTACAGGCCGCAACCACCACCCGATTGAGCCCCTTCTCCTTGATCATGTCGGTTATTTCTTTTGCACAGTTCGAGGCACATGAAAATAACTGTTCCTGAGCATAAACCACATTCGGCAAAGATAAGGAATATTCAACCGTAGAGGGGACACCAACCACTCTTCCGATATTTGCCCCACAATGGCACACAAAGACACCTACCCTGGGTTCCTCTTTCGAAAGGTCCTTCTCCGGTGGATATTTCTTCTCAATGGTCAACTTCTCCCTTCTGTAGTCGAGAAGTTCGCCACACTGGGAACTTGCCCCGCTGGCGGTGAAAACTGACTCAGGAATATCTATGAGCCCCTGGAAGTTTCCACTTACGAAAATTCCCGGGCGAGAGGTCTTCACAGGGTTCCAAGGATTGGTTTTACAAAAATCATGGACATTGAGCTCAATGCCGAACTTTTCTGCCAGCTCCTTGTAATCTGCAGGTGGGTTCAAGCCAATGGATAATACCACCATATCGAATTCTTCCTCTTTGACTCCTTCCTCAGGAGTTGAATATTTTATGGTGACATTCTTCGTTTGTGGATCTTCTTTGATAATGGATGTGTAGCTCCTGATGAATCGAACCCCTGGAAGCTTCTCAGTCCGCTGGTAGAACCGCTCAAAGTCTTTGCCATGGGACCGGATATCATTATGAAAGATCGTACATTCCGCTCCGGCATCATGATCCTTTGTCAAAATGACCTGTTTCTGGGTATAGGTACAGCAGACCGCCGAGCAATAGCTTTTGCCGCCTGGGATCACCTGTCTGGAGCCAACACATTGAATCCAGGCAACCTTGTGAGGATGCTTCTGATCGGAAGCGCGAAGAATCTCTCCCTCGTAGGGTCCGGTGGCACACATCAGCCGTTCATAATCCATACTCGTAACCACGTTCTGAAACTTTCCATAGCGATATTCATCCCTGACCTTTGGGTCGAATGGCTCAAACCCTGGAGCTAATATGATGGCTCCTACTTTTAACTCGGCTTTCTCTGCTTTTTGAGTAAAATCAATGGCATTATTTTTACAGACAGCAGCGCAAATTGCACATTTCTTCTCTTTAAGATAGAGACAGCTATCATCAATATAAGTGATCAGTGGAATGGCTTGAGCATAGTAGATATGGACCGCTTTATTCTTTGATATCGCCTGATTAAAGACATCCGGATACTTAACCGGGCAATATTCAACGCAGGTAGTGCAGCCCGTGCATTTACTCTCGATGATGTACCTGGGCTTCTTAGTGAGTGTAACCTTGAAGTCCCCTGCCTCACCTTCAACACGGTCAACTTCAGTCAATGTTAAAACTTCAATGTTTGGATGCCGGCCGACCTCGACCAGTTTGGG
>CAKZKY010000339.1 GCA_937124575.1 uncultured Pseudomonadota bacterium
AGGACTCCAACATTGTCTGCTCCAACAAATCCAGCTTCAATAGGAAGGAGATGGACATTGGCAGAGGGATGGACCTTTAAACCCAGATCTCTTGCCTTAATATCTATGGATCGGTGGATGATTGGTGAAAAAGGGGAAGCACCGAGGGGTTTTGGATCGATACCGAGAAAAAGGTGGTGCATGGCTGTATTCCCGACGATGGAGATCTCAACAATATCTTCTCGAGATAGCCCTTTCCCCTCGATGAGGGATTGGATGAGTTGGTTCAATCCATGAATGATGGAGGTATGTAATTCTTTTAGGCCCTCAGAGTGCATGGTAGCATGGGTGATTCGGGACATGACGTCCTCCCCGTAAACGATCTGGGGATTGAGTAGGGATTGGGTGGCAATGATTTCTCCTGTTTGAAGATTGGATAGATAGCCAGCAACCGTTGTCGTTCCGATATCAATGGCCAGACCATAAAGGTGATCCACTTTTCCGGGTTTTATATCGATGATCTCTTTTTCTTTTTCTACTATTGCGGTGACCTTCCAATGTCCTCCTCGTAAGTAGTGAGGCAGTTTGAGAAGGGCAGGGTAGTCAATGGTCAGGGAGTGGAGAGAATACAATTCTGACAGTTTCTTGGTTAAGCGTTCAAAATCTCCCATTGAATCATCCAGAGCAGGAGGTGTGAGTTCGACAGAATAAGGGATGATTGAGGGCTTCAATTCGATCTTTTGTCCAAAGAAGGTTTTTGTCCCTTCGTGCTCCTCAAAACGACTTTCAGGAGGAACGAAGATGGTCACATCGCTCAGAATCCGAGCCACACAGGCGAGGCGGTAACCTTCTGCTTTTTCTTCCTCAGAGATGAAAGGTGATTCTTCTTCAGTCAACGGAGAGAGGGTTCCCTCCAATAATTTCACTTTACATTTTCCACAAGTGATATGCCCTCCGCAGACAGATAATAATTCGACCCCCAATGCCTGAGCGCTTTCGAGGATGGTCTCTCCTGTTGAGATTTCTGCCCTTTTATGGTCAGGGAGAAATACGACCTTCACCTTTTCCACTTTCGGACTATTCCTCTCTCTTTTTTAGCTATTAAGTTTATCGGAAACCGAGGGGAGATGTCAAAGAGTGATCTTCTTTTCTCGGTAAGCCTGGATGTATTCAAGACAGTATGGATCCTTATTGACGAGAATCCTGGTGGCGTAAATAGAGGAGATCATGGACTGGTCTCTGACATCGATCAGCAGGGTATCCAAACCAGCGGAGATGGCCAAAGTGATGAAGGTTCGGTTAAGGAGCTTTCTTCCCGGCAGTCCCATGCTGACGTTACTTGCTCCACAAATGAGGTGGGCGTTGGGAAAATGGGATCGAATGGTCTGGATCGTTTCCAGTGCAAGCAGACCTGCTTCTGGTTCCACAGCGACAGAGAGGACGAGGATGTCAAAGTAGATGTAATCGGGTGGAAGACCCGCTTCAGTCAACTGTACGAATAGTCTTTTGGCAATTGCCAGCCTCTGTTCGGTTGTTTTGGGGATGCCCTGATCGTCCATCAAGAGGACGACGATTTTGCATTTCTTCTCAGAAACAAACGGGAAGAGTTTATCCCATTTTTCTTTTTCGCCGGAGATGGAATTGAGGATAGGAGGCTCGGAATGGCGGTAGACCGATAGAGCTGCCTTTAAGGCTTCAGGATTGGCGCTGTCAAGCATCAAAGGAATTGAAACTTCCTGTTGAACCAGTTGGACCAGCCAGGGGAGATTTTCGATTTCATTTCCGCCAGCCACTCCTGCATTGACATCGAGCACCTGGGCGCCGCATTCGTATTGAGTTCGGGCCAATTTTTTGAGGAATTGTTCGTCCCGGTTCAGGATGGCCTCGCCAACCTTTGGGATCGTTCCATTAATCGATTCACCAATGATCAACATGAGTTGCCTTCTTCTAACCAATCAATGAACAAGAGACTTAACCACTTCTACAGCAGAGGCGGCGTCCGGAGCGTAACCATCCGCACCGATCTCTTTAGCGAACTTTTCCGTGACTGGTGCACCTCCGACAACGATCTTCACCTTCTTACGTAACCCTGCATTCTCAAATGCCTGGATGACGTTTTTCATCTCCATGATCGTCGTCGTCAGTAGGGCCGATAACCCGAGGGCTTGTGGCTGATGGGTTTTAACGGCCTCAATGAATTTGTCTGCTGGCACATCAATCCCAAGATCCACAACTTCGAACCCTCCTCCCTCAAGCATCATGATCACCAGGTTTTTCCCGATGTCATGGAGGTCTCCTTTCACTGTACCCATGAGAACCTTTCCTGACATGATTCCATTAGATTTGGAAAGGATTGGTTTGAGAACAGCCATTCCTGCATGCATGGCACGAGCTGCAATCAGAACCTCAGGGATATAGACTTCTCCATTTCGGAAACGGGCGCCGATTCGTTCCATTGCAGCGATCAGACCACTTTTTAGTATCGTTTCAACCGGATCCCCTGCATCCAGAGCCTCCTGAGTCAGCTTCTTTGTCTCTTCCATCTTCCCTTGACTTAATGTGGTATAAAACTTTTCTACATCCACCATTCTTCCTCCTCCGACCATCTACTTCGATGATTAAACTTTAACGATAAACACCTGCTGTCTGGTTATAGTGGCACATTTCGATTAAGGCTTCTAATTGAACGCCCTCATGGGCTGAACCTGCAATGGAAAGCATGAATCCTCCACCTTTCATGGCCTCTTTCAAACACCGATCCACCTCTCTTCTTACCAGTTCCAGATCGGATTGGCACAAGATGACATTCCCATCGACGTTTCCCAAAAGGACGAGATCCTTTCCAAACTCCTTCTTGATCTCTCCCATGTTCATTCCTGCCGCAGGTTCCAGGCCATGAATGCCCTTGATGCCTGCTTCGACAGCCATCGGGATATAGTCCCGAATATAACCCTCGGAGTGCCAGAAGACAGGAACAGAGATGGAATCCACAATTCTTCGATAGTAAGGGTAAGCCAGCTCTCTGAAGTCAGAAGGGGAGACGTATCCATGGTCTTTAAATCCCATGTCGTCGCCCATGATGACGAAGTCCACCCCCATGTCAACCGCATATTTCGAAGTCTCGATGAACCATTCTGTCTTCAATTCAACGCTCTCCTGGATGAGCGATCTCTTGTCGAAGAGGGCATAACAGAACTCCACGAGTCCGAAGGCTTCGATGGTCAGGCCGAGAGGTCCGGAATGGGAGAAGAGGGCAAAGGCATGATCTCCGTAATTTTTCTTCCAATCTTCCATCATTGCTCGATTGTATCGTTCGTCGAGTTTGAGTGGCGGAGAATATTTGAGAAGGTCTTCTCGGGTAGCCACAGCACCGCCTACGTATCGACCGTGCTCCCATCTTCTGCCAAACTCATCGATTCCATTCCATCCAGCATAGATGGCGCCTCCCAAAGAATCTTCAGGAGGAGGTGGATCGGGTGAATACCCCAGGCCTGAAGGCTTTCCTTCACACCAAGATCTGCGTGCGATGACAAAGACATCCACCCCAAGGTGTTTCCAGGTTTTAATCATATCGCCCTGAGCAATCGCCCGGGCGAATTTGGCTTCGATGGAGTTGAAAAAAAGTGGAACCCTATCCGGCTCTTTATGGGCAATGGTGGTTAGCACCCTTTCTCTTGAGTTCATACAGAATCTCCTTTTTTGAGGAGGCCTGGCATCATTTGAAGGAAGAGTCGGTCTCTTCCTCATTTTTCCTCTTTACCGAGGAGGGGCGTGGCAAACCTCAGGATGTAAGCGAAGGTCATGATGATCTCCGCATTCTTCTGGATCGAGGGGTTATTCCCGGCCAGAGATTGGATCTTCTTGGCGCTCTCTTCAATCTTTTCGATTTCGTTCCTTATCTGTTCCATCATGATTGTTCTCCTTCCCTTAGGTCTTTAAATCTCTTTGCCTTCAGCGTGTACCGCGGAAGCGAACCAGGGGGTTCCATGATGACATTGAATGTCAGGTTCGTAGCGATCTTGAGGCTCTCTTGAAGCCGTTTTTTGGCCTGTTCAATCGAACTGATAGAAAGGCTGGGATTTGGCTCAGCTCTGAGTGTGATGACATCCATCAAGTCTCTGCGTTCCACAATGATTTCAAACTCCTCCACTTCCGGGAAGTCTTTGCGGAGGACCTCTTCGACTGTTTTGGGAGAAAAAAGGACTCCACGAACCTTTCGGAGATCATCGATTCGACCTACTACTTCTTTGATTTTTTGAGAAGTCCTGCCGCAGGAGCAGGTGCTTTGGCCTTTGATGACGAGATCCTTCGTATTGAAGCGGATTAGAGGGAAGGACCTTCTGCCGAGGGGTGTGACCACAGC
>CAKZKY010000340.1 GCA_937124575.1 uncultured Pseudomonadota bacterium
ACAAAAGCCACCGGAAGATAGGGAGAGTCCTTTGTCCTCTTCATATCTCGTACGATCTGTTCCCCCGCATTCCCAGCGCCAATGACTAAAGTCCTCTTTTGCTCTAATAGGGGGGATTTTTTACCATGGAGATAGACACGCTTGGAGATCTTGAAGCCACCAATTAGGATGAGGGATAGGATGTAGTCGATCAAAAAGACCGATCGCGGGAACCCTCTGAAAGATTCCTCATAGGCGAGAAAGAGGATGAGGGATGAAAGAATTAATGAGCAGAGCGTGAGAATTTTGAATATTTTGAGAAGCTCATAAAGGCCTACATAGGACCAAGTAAACCGATGGATTTGAAAGAGGTAGAAGGCAGTGATCTTGAGAACTACGAAGACGGGGAGGCAGATGGAAAACTGCCTCAGATGAAAATCGGGAATGGCTCCCTCAAAGCGAATATAAAAGGAAAGGTAAAAAGCCAATGCCAAGAGAACCGCATCCGAACCCAAAAAAAACAAAGTTCTCTTGAGGGGACTCCTTTTGACCAATTTCGTAAACGTCCGATTCAAAGAAGCAATCCTTTCTCCCGAGTAGTCGTGTTCCCTTCTTCACACCCTGGCAACGGTATAGATGACCTTGTATTCGTGGTTTGGGGTGTCCGCGGAAATGCTTCCTGGAGGGGCATATTCACAGATCCCCTCTTCGATCTCTCCTTTCAGAGGTATCAGCTTCCCATAAAAAATCTTTTTTAGCAACTCCTTGCCTTTCATCGTCTTCGGAATGAGGTGTAACCCCACCGCAGCCTTCCTCACCATGGCGATGATCTTATCTTTAACACCCTTTGGCAAAACCGAAAAGGCCCCATACATTTCAGGCTTAAACCCCTCTGATTTCAGAAGTGCTGTTAACTCTGGAACCGAAAAGTAGCGCGTGCTGAACGGGCTTGGATTGAATTCCGACCAATCTTTGTTAACAGTCGCCATGAGCAACACCCCGTCTTTTCGCAATAGTCGTCTGGCTTCTTTTAAAAAATCTTCGGGTCTGACCAGGTAATAGATCGCTTCATACAATATGAGAACATCGAAAGATTGGGTCTGGAATGGCAAGGAGTGTGCATCCAGGCGCAATAGGGGTATTTTTTCTTTATAGGTCCGCTTGGCCTCCTTGACCAGGTTTTCCGTATAGTCGCCTCCAACCACTTTTGCTGCCTTTTGGGCCAGATAACCTAAGCCAACCCCCGCTCCACAGGCAACCTCCAATACATCTTTCCCTTGAGAAAAGCCAGCCGCAAACCGATAGCGATGAAACATCCGCGCCAATTGCTCTTGCGTTACCTGATTTCCCGGAACTTCAGTTACCGTCGTGTAGTCAATTCCCATGTTGTGCCTCTTCCTTAATGGAAAAAATCCTTAACTGCTTTGATGACAAATTCCACTTCTTCATTCGTCAATTCCGGGTACATGGGAAGGGAAATCACCTCTGCTGAAATTCGTTCGGTCACGGGGAGTTCGAAATGGTCCAGTCCCAATGCCTTCTGCTTGTGCATGGGGACCCGCCAAGAGACGAGGACTTCAACGCCCGATTTCTGAAGGTGAGCAAACAGTTCATCCCGTCTCTTACAGCGAATCACATAATTCTGATAAACATCGAAGTAGTCCCCGTCTGATCTCGGAGGGAGAAGAAGCCCTGATATCCCCGATAGTCCGTCATCGTACATTCTTGCGATCTCACGGCGCCTCTTGATCCACTGTTCAAAATAATTGAATTTCATGTTGAGAATCGCCGCATGGAGATTGTCGAGCCGCGTGCACCAACCGAAACATTCGACCACATCGACTGACTCAACCCTGCCGTTATCCCGGAAGGCCCTGATCTTTCTCGCCAGCCCATCATCATTCGTGCAAACCAGCCCGCCGTCCCCAGCCGTGCCTAAGACCTTGGCCGGATAGAAGCTGAAAATACCAGTATCTCCGAATGACGCACATCGCTTGCCTCTGAATTCAGCTCCAAGCGCCTGTGCTGCGTCTTCGATCATCTTGAGGCGGTATTTCTCGACGATCTCCATGATCTTGTCCATCCTGCAAGCATGGCCGTTGAGATGAACAGGAATGATTCCTCTTGTCTTCGGCGTAATGGCCGCCTCTATTTGATTGACATCCATATTGAAATCGTCCGTGACATCCACCAGAACGGGTTTCGCTCCGCACTGCACAATGGCTCCTACCGTCGCAACGAATGTGTGGGCGACCGTAATGACTTCGTCACCGGGTGCGAACCCAATGGCACGTGCCGACAAATAGAGGGCGTCGGTCCCCGTGTTCACGCCGATAGCATGTTTCGTGCCTACGTAGCTTGCGATCCTCTGCTCGAACTCCTCCAGGTGCCTTCTCAGAATAAAGTCACCTCCTGACATGATTTCCTCAAAGACAGCGTCAAACTCTTTCTTGTGCTGCTGGTACTGTCTGGGATAATTGACGAACCTGACTTTATACGCCATTCGAACCCCCCTTAAACCCCATAACATTCTTCACAGCATTTAGGATCTCCTTGGAATTTGGGTAATAAACACTCTCCAGCACGCGACTTGCTGGGGCAGGCGCATCGGGCAAAGTGATCCTTAAAATGGGTGCTTTGAGATGTTCAAAAACCTTTTCCGATACCCTTGCTGATATTTCTGCCGCTATGCCACAGGTCTTCCAACCCCCGTCAGCGATGACCAATCTGCCCGTCTTACTTACAGATCCCACCAGAAGCGCTTCATCGAGAGGCTTAACGGATCGGAGATCGATAACCTCCGCATCAATTCCTTCTTTCTCTAACTCTTTCGACGCTTTCATCGATTCCATCACCATATAAGAGATTGTTGCTATGGTGACATCTCTTCCTTCCCTTCGGATCATCCCCTTTCCGATCGGGACAGAGTAGATTTCTTCGGGAACGTCCTCCTCTACTGGATATAACCAGCGGTCATCAATATAGACTACAGGATTTTCATCTTGAATGGCTGCCACCATCAACCCTTTAGCGTCATAGGGGGTCGATGGCATCACAACCTTCAATCCCGGAATATGGGCAAATACGGCGTGAAGCGCTTGCGAATGTTGGGCGGCCTGCTCCCCTCCTCTGTTGATAATGCCCCAGATGACCACCGGCACAGATGATTCTCCACCAAACATGTAGCACCAGTTCGCGGCCTCATTAATGATCGGATCCATGGCATAAAGCATGAAATCCATGCGAGGGTGGACGATGATGGGTCGCATGCCTACCAGTGATGCGCCTACAGCCGCCCCGGTGACCGCATTCTCAGAAACAGGGGTATCGATGACTCTGTCTGACCCAAATTTCTGCAGAAGCCCTGTTGCTGTATTCCCAACATACCACGGGCTCTTTACTCCCTGTCCGATGAGAAAGACAGACGGATCCGCCTCCATCATCTGGTGCAGGGCTTCATTAATTGCTAAACTGTAGGAAAGTTTCCGCATCCTCAGGTGAACCCGACAGACCCAATTGACGCAATAGACTCAACATTCTTTAAACACATATTTCGTAAGTTCGTTTGGATTCGGATAAGGAGTTTTCTTTGCAAATTGATGTGCTTCCTTGACCTCCTCTTGGACTTCACGGTCGATTTTTTCCAGAGCTTCTTTTTCTAATATCCGGTTTCTGACGAGAAATGCCCCAAATCTTTTTATTGGATCCTTCTTCTTCCACTTCTCTATCTCCTCCTTTGGTCGGATATCCGTGTGAGTTCCCTGAATATTATCGTCTGGACCCACATGCCCTCGTAACCGGTAGGTCATAAACTCAATAAAAACTGGACCATGCCCGCTTCGGCATTGGTCGGCAGCCTTTTTCGATATCTCGTAGACTTTTAGGACGTCATTTCCATCAACCCTGTAACTTTGAATGCAAAAAGGCTTTGCGATTTTGAAAATGTTATTCTCAGGACGGCATTCTTGGATGGGCATATGGGTTGAATAATAATTATTCTCGCACGCGAAGAGGATCGGAAGCTTGTTCAGTGCTGCAAAATTGAGCGACTCATAAAGGACGCCCTCACAGGCCGCACCGTCGCCAAAGAAGCTCACTGTTACCCTTTTCTCCTTTCTTATTTTTGAAGCCAGCGCTGCACCCACAGCCAGAGAAATTGTCCCACCCACAATCGGTGCCGATCCAATCATTCCTATCTCAGGGGCTATAATGTGCATGGACCCACCCCTGCCCTTCGAACAACCGCCCTCTTTGCAATAGATTTCCGAAACAAGCTCTTGCAAGTTTCCTCCCTTTGCAAGGTAATGGCCATGGGATCGGTGGGTTCCAAAGACATAATCTCCTTCTGAAAGAGCCGCACAGACACCCGTAGCAATCGCCTCCTGTCCAGAGTAGAGATGAACAGGACATCGCACTTCTTCATTCAAGATGGGCCCTACGAAACTCTCCTCACAAACCCTTATTCGAACCATGGTGCGGTAGAGGATTTCCAAGAA
Source organism: uncultured Pseudomonadota bacterium (assembly GCA_937124575.1). Lineage (GTDB taxonomy): Bacteria > Desulfobacterota > BSN033 > BSN033 > UBA1163 > RBG-16-49-23. The sequence goes on from CAKZKY010000340.1 coordinate 4,476, forward strand.
TCCTTTTGAATGGTTCACTCTTAACCTCTTTGATAGGCTACAATTTTTTTAGCAATTCAAAATATTGTTCTCTTGTCATACCAACTGTTCTCATGTTGTTTTTGATAATTTCTATATCGATTTCATCATATTCAGGAATGACAACTGCCCTTTTTGCACCCGGATAGGTCAAGACGTGATGCGAACCTTCTTTGCGTCTATATTCGCATCCAAACATCTGGAATATCTTCAGGAGTGTTTTCCAATCGACCGGAGTTAATCTTGGCATTAGGGCACCGAGACCATGGATTTTTCAAATCCCATTATTTCAGACTGAGGTGTCACCTGATCCCCTTTCGTCTCGAACCCACATTCAATCAAATATTCTTCAAGAGTACCCATTCTCTTCATTTCTTTAAACTGAATCCTGATGACTTCAAAAAGGTTCTTCTTTGCGTCTTCAGGAGTCTTACCCTGAGAGACAAAATCTAGTTCGGGTGCTCTTGCCAAGTACCAGTTACCCTTTTTCAAAACTTCAATGGTTAATTGTATTTCCACAGATTCCAACCCCCTTTTCATTCATGGTCACACATGCTTTAACAGATTTGGCCTTTTTTTCAGCTATCACTTCCCCCATACCATCAAAAGAAAATACTTCTAATCTTATACCTTATCACCTTTTGAGAACCGTCTTTAGCGTCTCAAAGATGATCCGCAGGTCTACCAAGAATGATCGCTCCCTCACATATTTTAACTGAAGCCTGATCTTTTCCGGTCTTATCTTTTCCATGTACGTCCTTTCGGGGTCCGGACTTCCTGCGAGGATGGCCCCCTCGTCAGGGTTCCAGATCGATGCCCAATCGGTTATTCCGGGGCGAACGCTCAAAATCGCCTTCTCCTCTTCCGTGAACATATCAACATACATCTGAACCTCGGGTCTGGGACCCACAATGCTCATTTCTCCCTTAAGAACATTGATGAGCTGCGGAAGTTCGTCCAACTTGAATTTTCTAATAAACTTACCTACTTTCGTAATTCGGGGATCATCATCCGCAGTTGATGGCCCCCCCTTTTTCTCCGCATCCACGACCATCGTCCTGAACTTAAAGATCCTGAAAGTCTTCCCGAATCTCCCAACCCGAACACCCCGATAGAATACCGGTCCTCCATCTTCTCTTTTAATGAGAATAGCTATCGTCACCAATACGGGAGAAACCAGTATCAACCCAACCAAAGATGACAGAAAATCGAATGTTCGCTTCAGCATGGATTGTTATTGTTTCCTCTTTTTCAATTCCTCCCTGAATGCTTCCAGTCTTGGAAGTTCTTCTTTGTCTCTTTGTCTCTTCGCTGCTTTCTTGCTTTCAATGATGTCTTCAATAGATGCACATGGGAATTTCCCATC
>CAKZKY010000341.1 GCA_937124575.1 uncultured Pseudomonadota bacterium
CATAAGGGGAAGGTGGTCATGGCAGGTGATGGTCAGGTCACGCTTGAGCATACGGTGATGAAACACACGGCCAGAAAGGTGCGGAAGATCTTCCAGGATAGAGTGCTTGCGGGTTTTGCAGGTGCCACCGCGGATGCCTTCACCCTTTTTGCTAAGTTTGAAGAGAAGTTGGAGCAGTATAATGGCAACCTTCTCCGTGCTGCGGTAGAGTTAGCCAAGGATTGGAGGACGGATCGCATTCTAAGGAGGCTGGAAGCCCTACTCATCATTGCGGACAAGGATCATTCTCTGGTCATTTCTGGAAACGGTGATGTGATCGAGCCAGACGATGGAGTGACGGCGATTGGAAGCGGCGGTCCCTATGCCCATGCGGCAGCCAAGGCATTGACCCTCTTTTCGGACCTGGATGCAAGAACCATTGCTGAGGAGGCGATGAAGATTGCGGCCTCCATCTGCATTTACACAAATGACCGTATCCACATTGAGGAGTTATGAATAAAACTTTCACCCCAAGAGAGATTGTCTCTGAATTGGACAAATATATTATCGGCCAGAAGGATGCCAAACGCTCTGTTGCCATTGCACTGAGGAACCGCTGGAGGCGGCAGCAGATCCCTGAACCGCTTCGGGACGAAATTGCGCCTAAGAATATCATCATGATTGGCCCCACAGGCGTTGGTAAGACGGAGATTGCGAGAAGGTTGGCCAGGCTGGCTCAGGCCCCCTTTTTAAAGATCGAAGCCTCGAAGTTTACAGAGGTTGGCTACGTGGGTAGGGATGTGGAGTCCATGGTCAGAGACCTAACCGATCAGGCGGTCAACATGGTGAAGGCTGAAGAGACTCGCAAGGTCCAGCAGAAGGCAGAGGAGATGGCTGAAGAGAGGCTGCTCGACCTACTCCTACCAACCTCCAGAAAAGGAGGTTCAAAAGAGGCTGAAGATTCGAGAGAGACGCGAGAGAAGCTTCGAAAGATGCTCCGCTTGGGAAAGCTCAATGAGAAGTATGTTGAAGTTGAGGTGATGGATCGGAATCTGCCCATGGTAGAGATTTTCACCGCCTCGGGAATGGAGGAGATGGACATCAATATCAAAGAGATGTTCGGAAGCCTCTTTCCCAAGAGGAAGAAACAGAGAAAAGTGAAGGTTCCTGAAGCCATCCATCTTCTTACTCAAGAGGAGGCCCAGAAGTTGATCGATATGGATGCCGTGATCAAGCAAGCCATTGAGCGGGTGGAGCAGTCAGGCATCATCTTTCTCGATGAGATTGATAAGATCGCTGGCAGGGAGTCCACCTATGGGCCCGATGTATCACGAGAAGGGGTTCAGAGAGACCTGTTGCCCATCGTGGAGGGAACGACCGTGACGACAAAGTACGGAGTGGTTAAAACAGACCACATCCTCTTCATTGCGGCTGGTGCCTTTCATGTCTCAAAACCCTCAGACCTCATTCCAGAGCTTCAGGGACGGTTTCCGATTCGGGTGGAACTTGATTCTCTAAGGAAGGAGGATTTGATACGAATCCTCACCGAACCAGAGAATGCATTGATCAAACAGTACACCGCCTTGATGCAGACCGAATCGGTAGAGCTCACCTTCGAAAGGGATGCCATTGAGGAGATTGCGGAGATGGCCGCACTCATCAATGAGAGAACAGAGAATATCGGAGCCAGACGACTCTATACCATCATGGAAAGGTTGCTCGATGAGGTTTCATTCGACGCACCCGAGATGAGCGGAAAGCAGATGTGGATCGATGCCCGATATGTGAGAGAGAAACTGAAGGATTTTGTCGAGGACGAAGATTTGAGCCGGTTCATCTTATGAAATTTCATATTTCAGATTGAAAAATCTGCGATCTACAATTTGGAATCTGAAATCGACAATCAACAACGCAAGGCTGATTAAGGAAAGAAATTATGGAAAACCCAATCGATAAAGCTAAGGTACTCGTGGAGGCCCTTCCTTATATTCGACGGTTTTATAATAAGACGATTGTGATCAAATATGGGGGGAGCACAATGGAGGAGGAGAGGCTCAAGCGGAGTTTTGCCCTCGATGTCGTCCTGCTCAAATATATTGGCATCAATCCCGTTGTTGTTCATGGCGGAGGTCCCCAGATTGGTGAGATGCTGACTCGATTAGGAAAGAAATCGCACTTTGTGGAAGGGTTGAGGGTGACCGATCCTGAAACCATGGATGTGGTGGAGATGGTCCTTGTAGGCAAGGTGAACAAAGAGATCGTTGCCATGATCAATCAGCAGGGAGGGAAGGCCGTCGGATTGAGCGGAAAAGATGGAGGGCTCATTGTTGCCCAGAAGCTCAAATTGACCAGAGGTGGTGATAGGGATCCTGAGGTGATCGATATTGGTATGGTGGGGGAGGTGAAGAGAGTCCACCCCGAAGTGATTGAATCCCTTGAGAAGGAGAACTTCATCCCAGTGATTGCACCGGTTGGTGTAGGAGAAGAAGGAGAGACCTACAATATCAATGCCGATCTGGTGGCTGGAAAGATCGCTTCTGCTTTGAAAGCGGAGAAGCTGATCCTGTTGACCGATGTCGAAGGGGTGATGGATGAGAAGAAAAGGCTCATCCCCACCCTCGATACCCATGAGGCCAAAGAACTGATCTCTCAGAAGGTGATTGCCTCAGGGATGATTCCCAAGGTGAATTGCTGTCTGGAAGCATTGAAAGAAGGGGTGCAGAAGGCCCATATCATTAATGGAACCGTGGAGCATGCGGTTTTATTAGAGGTCTTTACGGATGTGGGAGTTGGAACGCAAATAGTCGCTTAGACGACGATGAGGCGATGAGACTATGGGACAAGGAGACGATTTCGTGAGTTCTAAAACCTTGATGACGTTATCAGAGGAGTATATCGCCCATACCTATAATCGGTTTCCCATTCTTCCGGTTCGGGGGAAGGGGACTCGGATTTGGGATATTGAAGGAAGAGAGTATATCGATTTTTTTTCGGGGCTTGCGGTTTGCAACCTAGGTCACTGCCATCCGAAGGTGGTTCGCGCCATTCAGGCCCAGGCTGAGAAACTGATCCATGTCTCAAACCTCTACTATATCGAGCCACAGATTGAGCTTGCCTCGCTTCTCTGTAAGCACTCCTTTGCCGATAAAGTCTTCTTCTGTAACAGTGGTGCCGAAGCCAATGAGGGCGCCCTCAAACTTGCAAGGAAGTA
>CAKZKY010000342.1 GCA_937124575.1 uncultured Pseudomonadota bacterium
TCAATCGAAAGGTTGTAGTCCTCTTTAACTCTTTGGAGAAAAGAAAGAGAATTTTTAGCCTCTCTTAGAGCGCTTGTTCCTACGGCAAAGATTTTTTGGACATTCATCTCCTCACACTTTTTCAGATAGGCTTTCAGCGTTTGAAGTCCTCTCGCCATTGCCCCTTCTGAGAGGACTCCATTTTTATGAACTCCCTCACCCAGTCGAACGATGGTCTCCGTATCAAAAAGAGGATTTATTTTTCCCTGGTGAACTTCGGCAATGAGTAGAAGGATGGTATTGGTTCCGATATCAATGGAAGCTACCCTTTCAGGAAAAATAGGGTCGGATTTCACGACAGAGCACCTCGGGGTAGATGTTTGTGGTGAGTTCGGATTGGAGAACTTCAAAAGAAGTCCAATCATTCAGATAATAAGGTTGGATCGGGGTTCTGGAGATGATCCGGAGGAGAAGCTGGTGGGAGTCTTCCTCTGAGATGGAGTAGATTGCAAAATTGAAACTATTGAGATCTTTATCATAGTAATATCTCAGAGTGGAGACGATACCCCTCGCCAGAGACGAAATCTCCTCTTGATCAAGCGTGGTGAGGGAAGAGTGTCCTTCCACAACCGCACAAATCTCATTGAACCCAATGGGAGCAAAAGAGACAAACCAGTGAACTTTTCCGAAGGTAGCGATATACCTCTCTCCAAACTTCTCTTCGGTCTGCACAAGATCGCTCCAGTAGAGGGACCTTTTTCTCTCAGAGTAGGAAGTGCAGGCATCAATCAGATATTCCATCTCATTAGTGGGAATGGGATCGCCAATGACCTGAAGATGGGGATGAAGGATGCTGCTTCCACCGGGTAGGAGGAAGTTTTGACAGATTTGCCAGAAGCGGGCATTGGGATCGTAATTCATTGTCTTCCGAATAATCTCGATAGCAACGGAAAATCCCTCTTCGTAGATTTGAACAGTAAATTGATGGAGGTTTAAGAAATGTTCTTCGCAGAGTACGACGACACTTCCGTAGGTGCCGGCTGGAAAGAGGTTAGGGAAGCCGACCGCCTTTCCAATGGAGATCCGTCCTTCCGGTGCGATCTCCTTTATAAATTTGGGTGTTTTCTGAAGGACGTTCTCGGGGCAGAAGATACACCCTTTTGACTCTTCGACCATTTGAGAAAAGTCAAACTTTCCTTTGGTGGGGAGAGACCAGGTGATGATCCGGCTTCTCCTTTTGGTCAAGGGATCGATCCGGACCTCAGTAGGGACTGAGACCAATTGAAACCCATTCAGAGAGGAATAAAAGTCAGATTGGAGATGGTACCGCTCAAATTTGATTTCCATGGTTATCCACACGAATAACACGAATGGTATCGAATGAATTGAATTTCCACTCTATTCGTGCCATTCGTAATATTTATTACCTATTTTCAGCAATAAATCTCCTGATGGAGCGGTCGTAAGTCTTCTCTCCTTGCGGAGTAAAGAAACACCCTGGAAGTTGCTTCATACTCCAGTGGTAAGAGATGCACTCACAGCATTTCCCTTTTCGGTCACAAGGTTCATAGGTGCAGGTGCATTTAAGCTTATTCTTCTCGATATGGCATTCAAGCATCGGTAAAATTCCTCCACTTCATCTGTTTTAAGTTTCAAGTTGAAAGTTATCACCCCAAAAATGAAATGGCATTATATTAAACCTTAAACTTTAAACTTGAAACTTCATTTATTTTTTCGATGACTGCGGCGGCCAGAAGTGGAAACATCAATTCATGATGGCCGATTAAAGTATAGCCCTTTCCTCCTTTTAGAGTTGGCCTTTTGACGACATTGAGAGAGGCCCGATATTGATGAATAAAGTCCATATTCACTGTGGTGATGTTCATAAGCGGATGCCCTAAATTTCTGGCAAGAGCAAGGGCCTTTAAAAAGACTTCCGGAAGGATGACGGCTGACCCAAGATTGAGGAATACTCCCTTCTCCATTTTCGAAACAAGCGAAGCAAAGGTTTGAAAGTCCTGAAGGCTTCCCTGTCCGAGGGCTGAACCATCGGCAGATGGTCCCATGTGATTAATATCCGTGCCAATTGCAATATGTGCCGTAATTGGAATTCCAAGTCTTTGGCCGGCGGCGAGAAGGGAGAGGCGTTTATATGGAAATTTTCCATCAAGGATTGTCCGACCAATGGATTCACCGACCCCCAAACCTTTTTGAACTCCATCTCGGATGGCGTTATTAATAATTTCGTGAGTCTCCTTGACCATCCCGAAGGTTCCTTTATTCAATTCCTCATCAACCTCCTCAGAGGTGTGGCCCACCATGGCAATCTCCACATCATGGACGAGGCAAGCGCCGTTAACAGCGATTCCACCCAGGATTCCTTTCTCCATTAGGTCAATGATAATGGGGCTGAGTCCCACCTTGATAGGGTGGGCTCCCATCCCCAGGAGGACCAACTTTTTCTGTCGGACAGCTTTTGCTATCCGTTCGACTACCTCTCTGAACTCTTTTCCGGCGAGAATCTCCGGAAGAGAGTTGATGAGGTCAGTTAATGATCCACCACTTCTCCAGGGAGAGGCAAAAAGGGCTTTTCCAACTTTATGCCTCTTACGCTTGAGCGAGGAGTATGTGACTTGATTCAGATCTAAACCCCTTTCCTTCCGCTTCATGATTGTCCTTTCAGCTACGGAATTATCTGGACGTCTCTCCGCTAGAAATGGCAGGATTATGGAGAAAGAGGTAATGTTCCACCAGTTCGCAGAGGATGTGTCCGATGAGGATGTGGACCTCCTGGATGCGTGGAGTACTGGAGGAGGGGACGATAAGAGAGTAGTCGGCCACCTTTGCCAGAGCACCTCCGTCGTTTCCGGTCAGGGCAACGGTCTTCATTCCCATCTCTTTGGCTACTTCAAAGGCTTTAATGATATTGGGTGAGGTTCCACTGGTGCTGATGCCGACGGCAATGTCCCCTTCTTTGCCCAGAGCCTTGAGTTGTTTGGCAAAGACTTCGCTAAAGGA
>CAKZKY010000343.1 GCA_937124575.1 uncultured Pseudomonadota bacterium
CCTCCTTACTTCCCAATCCCTTGGAAAAATCTCTTTAAAATGTATGCATACCCTCTCGATTAATTCGTCTCTTAAAATCTTCTTTCCAAGAATCTTCTCCATCGAAGTCATCTTCACATTATAGAGGCCACAAGGATGGATCAGACTAAAGTATTTTAAGTCTGTTGCGTAATTTAAGGCAATACCGTGTAGCGAAACCCATCGTTTGATCGCTACTCCAATTGAAGCAATCTTGGCATCCTTCACCCAAACTCCTCGGTTGGAGGAATCCCTTTTCCCTTCGATCCCGAAATCTTTTAAAATGGAAAGGATCAACTCCTCGAGTTGACCAACGTAGCGAATAAGACGGTATCCATACTCTTTCAAGTTGAGGATGGGATAGACCACCAACTGCCCGGGACCGTGATAGGTTACATCCCCACCCCGTTCCGTATGGAAGAGGGGTATCTTCATGGCATCCAGAACATCTGTCGAGACGAGGAGGGATGAACGCTCCCCGCGTCTTCCAAGCGTGATCACATGGGGATGTTCGAGAAGGAGAAGAAGGTCGGGGACTGACTGTTCAACCCGTTTTAACCAGAGATGATGCTGAAGGTCTAAGGCCTTAGCATAATCCACTATGCCGAGTTCTATAATGTACCCTTTTCTGTCCATATTATCCAGGTTTGAATCGGTAGAACAACCAATATCCAAGCACCAATGACCAAAATTATAATCCCCTCACCCCATCCCTCTCCCACCCAAGGGAGAGGGTGTTTAGGTTAATGGTTATTGGGTGATTGGGATTTATTGGGAGCTTGGAATTTGGTTATTGGGATTTTTCCCAGTCCATCTCAATTTTGGTTTCCTGGCAGCCAGGACTTCATCGAGCCGCCTCACCTTCACCCTTTGGGGGGCCTGACGAAGAAAATCCGGATTCTCCTGCGCCTCTTTGGCAATATGGATCATCGTTTCGATGAAGCGATTAAGCCCTTCCTTGCTTTCTGTCTCTGTCGGCTCCATCATCAACGCTCCCTTGACGACCAACGGAAAGTAGATAGTGGGTGGATGAAATCCATAGTCTATCAATCTCTTTGCAATATCGAGCGTGGTGACATGATGTTTTTCCTGATAGCGATCGGTGAAGACGCATTCATGCATGCAGGGTCGATCATAAGGGAGATAATAATATTGTTTCAACCGGTTCATCAGGTAATTGGCATTGAGAACAGCCATCTCGCTGGCCCGTTTAAGTCCTTCTGCTCCCATAGAGAGGATGTAAGCATAAGCCTTGAGGGTGACTCCGAAGTTCCCATAGAAGGCTTTTATTTTCCCGATGCTCAATGGATGGTTTTCGCTGAACCGATACGTTTCTCCTTCCTTAACAATAATTGGGATCGGGAGAAAAGGAGCCAGTTCTTTCTTAACCGCCAAAGGGCCTGATCCCGGGCCTCCTCCGCCATGAGGTGTAGAAAAAGTTTTGTGAAGATTGAGGTGAACCATATCCACTCCGAGACTTCCAAGCTTCACAATCCCCATCAAGGCATTGAGGTTGGCTCCATCGCAGTAGACAAACCCCCCTTTCTGGTGGACGATTTGGGCGATCTCAGCCAGATGTTCCTCAAAGAGACCGAGGGTGTTCGGATTGGTTACCATGATAGCAGCTATGTCTTCATCCATCAATCTTGCCACCTGATCCGGACTGATAATGCCTTTTTCGTTCGACTTGATTTCGATCATCTGAAAAGAGGTCACGGTAGAGGTTGAACAGTTCGTTCCGTGGGCGGTATCGGGCACCAATACCTTCCTCCGTTTCTGACCACGTGCCTTTAAGGCGGCTCGGATCATCATCAATCCGGTTAATTCTCCATGAGCCCCAGCAGCGGGCTGGAGTGTAACTTGATCCATTCCTGTGATTTCGGCAAGAAAACTCTGAAGCTCATACATCAACTTAAGAATGCCCTGAACAGACTCCTCAGGTTGATAGGGATGAATAGAGGTGAACCCTTTCATCCTGGCAATTTCTTCATTTAATTTTGGGTTATATTTCATCGTGCAGGAACCTAATGGATAAAACCCGCTATCTACCCCAAAGTTCCATTGAGAAAGCCGGGTGAAGTGGCGAACCACATCCACCTCGCTCATTTGAGGAAAACCCTCCAGTTCCTCCTTTAAAAGATGAGGGGGAATAGTCTGTTGGGCCTCTACTTCTTCGACATCCCACTGTGGCAAAGAATATCCTCTTCTGCCCTCACCTCCCTGCTCGAAGATGAGGGGTTCGTCCTGGATCAATCCGTTATCTTTTATTTTTCCGATTATCATGGTTAACTGCTATATTATCCTGGCAGAAGGCGTGGAACATAGGGCATAGCCAATTTACATTTTTAACTCTCTGCGCCTTACCCTATGCTCTTTGCTAAAACATCGGCCCACCGCTCAATCTCCTGTCGGGTATTCATCTCCGTCACCGTAATGAGCAGATGTTGTTTCATCTCGGGATAAAATTTTGATAAGGCTAAACCACCCAGGATCCCCTCTGTCTTTAATCTCTCCAATATCTTCCCCGGATCTCCATCAATCTCTAAAACAAACTCATTGAAGGTTGGGGCTGAAAAGGTGATGTTGCAGCCATTCATTCGAGAGATAATCTTTTTTGCATACTCTGCCTTGCTTAGATTCATGAGGGCTAACTCTTTTAGCCCCTTCTTCCCGAGTAAGGAGAGATAGATCGTTGCCATGAGGGCACAGAGTCCTTCATTGGTGCAGATGTTGGAAGTCGCCTTCTCCCTTCGAATGTGCTGTTCTCGGGTCGCCAAGGTAAGGACAAATCCTCTCTTTCCTTCCAGATCGACTGTTTCACCCACCAAACGTCCCGGCATATTTCGAATAAATTTCTCTCTGGTCGTAAAGATGCCCAAATAAGGCCCACCAAAAGAAAGAGGGATCCCAAAACTCTGTCCTTCTCCAGCTACGATATCAGCTCCGAATGCTCCAGGTGGTCTCAAGATTCCATAGGCGATGGCCTCGCTAAAGCCAACAATGAACATTCCGCCCACTTGGTGAATCTTTTCGCTGAAGGGTTGAAGGTCTTCCACCACACCAAAGAAGTTTGGATTTTGCACAACGATTGCACTCACCTGATGATCAAGTGATTGGATCAGGGCACTCTCGTCTGTTCTTCCATCTGTCTTCAGATATGGGATTAGAACGATCTCCTGCTCTTCTGGGTCAATATAGGTTTCAACCACCTTTCGGTATTCAGGATGGATAGTTTGTGAGAGCAAAACCTTCTTTCTTCCTGTGATACGATGTGCCATCAAAATCGCTTCAGCTAAGCTCGTTGCTCCGTCATACATTGAAGCATTCGATACCTCCATGCCGGTCAGCTGGCACATCAGGGTCTGATATTCGAAAATGGCTTGAAGCGTTCCCTGGCTGATCTCCGGCTGATAAGGGGTATAAGCGGTGTAAAACTCAGAGCGAGAAGTGAGGTGTTGAATGACAGCAGGAATAAAGTGGTGATAGGCCCCTCCGCCTAAGAAACTGGATCCCAGAGAACCCTGGAGACCTTCCATGTGAGCCAGAAGGTCGGGTTCCGAAAGAGGTCCAGGCAAATCCAGTGGTTTTGAAAGCCTGTGGTCTTGAGGAATGTTTTTAAAAAGGTCTTCAATGCTCCCCAAACCAATGGCTTTGAGCATTTCCTGTATATCTTCTTCGGTATGGGGGAGGTAGCGGAGGTAGCTTTTCATCACGATTCCTTTGAGACGATTCCCTGATAGGCTCCAGATGAGAGGAGTTCTTTTAATTCATCTCTATCCTTCAACTCCATTCTGAGGAGCCATCCTTTCCCGTAAGGGTCCGTGTTGACCCATTCTGGATGGTCCTTCAGCTTCAGATTTTTTTCAATAACCTTACCAGTGACTGGAGAGAAGATGTCAGCGACCGTTTTGACCGATTCAACCACTCCGATGCTCTCGCCTTTCTTATATTCCGATCCGATCTCTGGAAGATCCACATAGACGATATCTTTCAACTGGCTCTGAGCAAAGTCTGTAATTCCAATGGTAACTTGCTCTCCTTCGTCCCTAACCCATTCATGCTCTTCAGAATAAAGCAGATTCTCCGGAAATTCCATATACCCCCCTTTTATCACTAAACATTACAAATTGAAAGTTGCTCAGAAAAAGCGTCAAACGGTTAGGGTGACGAGGCCCGTTTCGGTTATCGGTAACGGTT
>CAKZKY010000344.1 GCA_937124575.1 uncultured Pseudomonadota bacterium
ATATGCATCGTTCCAGTATCGTTGGTCACCAAGAGATGACATCGCTCCAAAAGAGCGGCTAATTGAAGAAGATTGGTTTCGCCAGTGAAATCGATTCCGCCATTGCCTAACGATTTCAAAATCTCACTTGCAATCCTTTGCTCCTCCTTTCTGCCGAAAATAAGAGAGGTTACTTTATTCTTTTCGTATAGCTTTCTTCCTAATTCTCCAAATCGATCAGGAGGCCAACATTTGGCCAGTCCATAAGCTGCTCCGGGATTGATTCCAATCAGAGTTCTGCCATCCAAAAGACCCAGTTGCTCAAGCCTCTTTTCCGCCCAGTGTCGGTTCTCTTCTCGTAGAACGAGCCGAGGAGAGGGAATCGCCTCTAACTTTCCGAGAGGTTCCAACAGATTCCAATAGTAATGGATACGATGAATATGCAGAAGCCTTTCCTCCCGTTGAATTTGGTGTGTCAGCAAAAGAGAGCGTCCCCCATCCTGATAACCAATCCGGATTGGAATCCCGGCTAAAAAAATCTGAAATGCAGAGCGAAAAGACCTCGGGAAAATAAGGGCAAGATCAAACCTTTTCTTCCTAATCAATCGGCTGATTAGAACATCTTCTCTCACCGACCCAATGCCGTTTTTTTTATAAAAAGAAATAATCTCATCCACAAAGGGAAAATCTCTCCATAAATCTGCAAGATGATTTGGAACAAGTATAGCCAAATGAGAGTGAGGGAATAACTTTTTTACCCCTTGAACTGAGGGATAGGTGAGAATTGTGTCACCTACCCAATTTACCCCTCTGATCAAAATGCGATTCAACCCCTCACCCATCAACTTCTAATCCTTTCCCTTCTAAAAACTCAATAGATATTCTATCATATTTTAAACTTTAAAAATAACATATTTTCAATGGGTTATAGAAATAACCTCTTTTGTTGCTTTAAATACGTCTTCTACCGTAATTTCTTTCAGGCACTTTAGATCTTTGCAGGAGCGATCCCTGCAAGGATTACATCCTACATTCTTAATAACTTTTTGATGAGGTCCAAAGGGTTCATTCATCACCGGATCCGTTGGACCATAAATGACCACCACGGGAAGGCCCATCAGCGAGGCGATATGCATCGGACCTGTATCCCCACCGATATAGAGATCGCAACGTCTGAAAACCTCGGCTAATTGAGTCAGAGTGAAAGTGTGAGGCCCAAGGATGGAAGGCTCTTTCATCCTTTGCTGGATCGTCTTAACCCAATCCAGTTCCCCCGGCCCCCAAGTAAAGAGTATGGTTGCATTCCTCTCCTGAACCAGTCGGTCTGCTAATTGAGCGTACCGTTCTGGAAACCACCTCTTATAGGTGGTCTTAGGGCTCGTTCCAGGATGGATTGCAATGGAAGGATGCTTCAACGATGTGGAAATTCCCTTAAAAAAAGTTTCCACATACTCTCGATCTTCTCGAGGAATATGAAGCGGGTAATTACGGAAGGGAATCTCTAACCCCAATCCTTTGAGGAGATAAAAATTTCTCTCAAAACGACTGATTCTTTTCCTTGGAAGTTTCACTTTAATATTCGAGAAAAGGAAATTTCCCTCTCGGCTTGACCTTCGATCAAATCCGATTCTTTTTGGAGAGCGAGACAAAAAAGAGAGCAGACCGCTTTTTAGAATGCCATGGAAATCGAGGGCGACATCGAAATTTTTCCGGCGAAGCGATTGAATGAATTCTCGGATTTCCCCTATCGTCTTCCAAAATCTCTTAGAAGACCTCATCCCTTCTGACCATCTCTGTCTGGGAAAGAGAATAACTTCGTCAATCTCAGGCTGGCTTTCGATGAGAGCTTTTGAGGGTTCTTCGGTGATCCAGGTGATGGAGGTGGTTGGAATGGATGTTTTGATGGCTTTGACCGCTGGAAGTGTTCGGATTACATCTCCCACCGCACTCAGCCTTAAAACCAATATCTTCTGATGATCCATGACGAAAACATTATCCCAATCCCCTATAATTTTCAAGAAAACATCATACGGATCGATTTCAAATCGGACTTAACTTAACCGACAAGGACGTTCAAATACTTTTCAGGAAGGCTTTTCGTTTTGCCATTTGAATCGACACAGATATGCTGGGTCTCTCCCTCGGCAATCAACCCCTTTTGGGCTTCACGAAGAATCTGATATCCAAATGTAATCATCCTTTTGTTCGAGTGCTTCAGATAAGTTCGAATGATAATGAGTTCATCATATTTGGCCGAATTTCGGTACCGACAACGTACATCGGAGACAACCAATCGATA
>CAKZKY010000345.1 GCA_937124575.1 uncultured Pseudomonadota bacterium
GGGGTCAGGTCTTGAATTTTGACATTCCTCTTCGCATCCGCCCTTGAGTCTCAGGTTAAACCGATCCGCTCAGCTCCCCGGTCATCAACATTCGTTTCTGTCTGAGATTCATCTACTATGCCTCCTGGTCTTTTTCAGCATCCATTAATACAACTATTTTGAAATTTAAGCCCCGAATACTGACATAAATGGACGGCAGCATAATTCTTATTCAACCTCTAAACCAATTTCTTCGCCGATGAATTTCCCTAAGTAATGCAAGAACCTTTCGAAATCGGATAAATTATTCTGTAAGATCTTATAAATTTCATTTTTGTCAACTGTCCAGTAAAGATGGACGAGTCGGTTTCGAAATCTTGCCATATCCATGAGGTTCTTTAGGAATTCCTCCGGAAAAGCACCGACCTCCCCCATGACTTTAAATGTATCGGCATAATCCTCAGGACTCCTATAGCGTCTTCGAGAAATGATGTGATTGCATAGATCGATTGCCGCCTCAATCGCAATCAAAAGGTTGTACTTTGCGCTACTGACCAAATGGGAATTGCCAAGAAATTCCGCTGCCTGACGGTTTTTCAGATCTTCCAGCTCCCTCAGCGCACCTGTGAGATCAGAAACTAATTTTCTCAATTTATTCTTGTTTACTTCCAATACCCAATACCTCCTTCAAATAACTATCTCTGAAGGGTGCAAAATCAAAATAGTTACTACAAGTCGATGTTTCGAAATCAACCCTACTCTCTTCATTCCTTGTCGTTATGAGCTTCCCATTCTTAATCACCTCATATCGAAATGAAAGAGGGGCACCATTCAGGATTCGGACATCAAAGCTAAATCTCCCGACCGTCTTGTTTAACAAGGCCTCCATTTGTAATTCGTATCGGAGGAAAGATGGTATCTTATCTTCATCAACAAAGATTGCAACATCAATGTCGTTAAATCTTCCTTCCAAAAAAGAACCGTGAACGTAACCGAACACTACGGCGTTCTCTTTTTCGAGAACCGAGGATACGGAGGAAATAATTTCCTCTCTTTCCGTATCAGATAATAAGTATTTTTTCGTATTCATTGTGGCCTGTACCCGGCTCCATATCTATCTACGCATCATTCTCGTGGCCACCGCCACAACAAGCTTAGCCCCTTCCATCGCCTCTTCGGCATCCTCGCGGCTATATTGATCTGTGGGGATGAAATCGATATCGCCATAGAAGGCAAGCTCTCTCTCCTTTCTCAATTCTCTTGAGATCTTCGCAAGCCTCGTCATCTCTTCGGACGAGATATCTTTGAACCTCTCGTGATGCTCATGCTCAATAAGCAGGGGCCCCACATCATGTATTTGGGAGGCTCTATCCCTACGTTTCGAAGCATCCTCTTGAGACAGAGTTCGACAATTTCTTGTGCCTCTCTTATCACATCAGAATAAGCTTCCTTCTTCAGAAGCAGATCAAGAATATCGAGTCTGTCTGTGGATTTCTTGAAATAACTTTTAGCGAGATCATCATTGGTCATAACTCAATCACATCTCCTGGCTTATAGTCCGGTTTAAGGTCCCAATACCAGGCGTTACCCCTCCATATTCTCTTGGCACCCAGATTTCTTAACCTGTTTCTCAGTTCTTCAAGAACTCCCTTAAAGAAACCCTCCCTATCGAAAAGTATCTTGGCATCCTCCACCATATCGAGAAAAAGAGGGCTCCCCTTTTCAGCCTCTTCTGGGCTCTTAATAACGGTAGAGATATAGGTATTGATTCCTTTCTTTTCTCGAAGGAGTTTCAGAACGGGCTCGAGCTTTTCTTCAATGGGATCGAATTCTCTCATTCTCTTCATCCTTCCCTGCGGAAGCCCCTTTGCAATGATCAATAGGTCAAGGTCAGAATCGAAACCTTGAGTCTCCCTTGCCACCGACCCGAAAACAACCACAGAGATGAGCCTCTCCCCATGGAAGAGCAGTATCTCTGACAAAAGCTTTTTTTCAAGCTCTCTAAATTCTTCTTTTAACATCGTTTTCAAAACTCCCGCGCAGCGCTTTCGGATTTATCCCAATATTTTAAGTCAGATTGACCATACCTCTTCGTTCAAATCATCGTGATAAAATGAAGGGCACCTTTTCATCGCATCCCTTTTGTTTTCGTCAGTTCCCTACTTTTCAATCCTTGTTCTGCCAAAATCTTAATAATCCTCTCGGCCGTTTTGCCGTCCCAGTATTCCGGGATCTTAGCCTTCTTGGCCTTGCCGTCTAATATTTTTGATGCCTCCTCAACAATTTTCTTCGTGTCATTCCAGACCAGAATATTCGTACCCTCCTTGGGGGTAATCGGCCGTTCGGTCGTATCTCTCAGAGTCAGACACGGGATGTCCAGAACAGCCGTTTCTTCCTGGATGCCCCCTGAATCCGTCAGGACAAGCGTTGCGCGTGTCATCAAACTCAAGAAATCCAAATACCCCAACGGATCGAGGCCATGAATACCGGGGGACGACAGATCAACGTTCTCTTTGGAATTGTGAAAACGGACCTTCTCCCCCAACCCGAGAGCAAGGAGCTGTTTCTTCGTCAGGGGATGGAATGGAAAGATAATTGGGACTCTTTTTCCGATTGCCTCAAGCGCGGCCATAATCTTCTTCGTCCACATTGCTTGGACGGTGGAGCGTCAATAGGGCATAATGCACAACAGAATCTTCAGAGGCGCCCCCTTCTTTCGCCAAACCCAACCTCCGGTGGATTGTAGACATTTTGGCCTCTTCAAGGTGAAACAGGAGACTATCCACCATGATGTCCCCTACCCGATAGATCTTGTCGGGAGAAATTCCTTCCCTTAGGAGATTCTCGTCACCATCCGGTGAAGGGGTGAAGAGATAAGTAGAAAGGGCATCTGTTACTAAGCGATTGATCTCCTCTGGCATCCTGCGGTCAAAGGAACGCAGTCCCGCCTCGACATGCGCTAGAGGAATGTTCAACTTCACTGCTGCCAGGGCAGCGGCGAGCGTGGAGTTCACATCCCCGACCACAACACCCATGTCAGGACTCTCGCTTAGAAGAACTTTCTCAAACTCTATCATCACTTTGCCGGTCTGCTCCGCATGTGTGCCTGAGCCCACACCCAGGTGGATATGGGGCTGAGGCAATCTAGGGTCATCAAAAAAGGAATCTGACATATTGTGGTCGTAGTGTTGTCCGGTATGGACTAAAAAATATTCGATGGATGTCCCCGGAGAAGCGGCGAGCGAATTATGACTCTCGATGGCCCTTACCAGAGGTGCAATTTTCATAAAATTCGGACGTACTCCCGCCACCAAGATCATTTTCATCTTCATCCTCAGATCGTGAAGACTTTGATGGAATTCAATCCTGCCTGTTTTAAGAGGTTTTTGAAAGCATCCGGCTGCTCTTTCAAAGACGTTATTAGAATTGCATCTAATGCGAGATTCTTCGCCTCATTCAACCCGATCAGTTTATAGCCGAAAAGTTTTCTTCCGTTTCCTCTTCCGTGCTCATCTATAATTCCAACGAGCTTCATCGTGGATCCTTGTAGGGTAACGTAAGCAATTTCCATCTCGTCACTCACCCCATAAAATGCGATCCGCCTGATTCCCTGTTCTTCCATCTCGAGAAGCCTTTTGGATATGAGTTTCTTCATTTCCGCATAGTGCTGAATATTATAGGAGAGGAATTGCAACATCAGTTTTGATTTTTCCGAAAAACCCTTGGGCGTCAGATAGTAGGCAATCCGTCGGGGCGGGAAACCCTTTAGGCGGATCAACCCCCTGCGCACCATTCTTTTGATGCAGGCATTAGTCACGCCCAGGGCAATCCCGAACTTATTGGATAGTTCTCTTTGAGAAACTTTGGGGTTCTGCTCGATCTCTTCCAAAACCTGTAGATCAAGCATGCTTTCCGACGGCTTAAATAGGTAATTTTCTGCTCTATTGTTCATTTCTTGAACAATAATAACCCAGAAAAAAGAATTGTCAAGAAAAATATTGCTTCGGCTCGAATTGGCGAATAGGAAACAGGGAAGCCGGAATAAGGGAAGGATTTTACGAGATCGATCTTCGCTCTATCTGATCGACACGGCGTTTTAATTCTTGAACTTCAGTTTCAAGCGCGGAAATCCGTCTGTCAAGTTCTGCGTATGAGAATTTAATCATGGCCTTTATTTCTTCGTGAGCCTGCTCATTTTCTCTCCGAAAGATAGATATCTCTTGGGTGAATTTTTCGTCAAGACTTATCACACCTTCCGCCACAAGCTTAACTTGAGAAATCACATCTTTAGAAATAACGTGGAATTGGTGTATGATCTCGTCCTTAAATTGATCAACTTTCCTATCGAAGCCATCCATTCGCTGATCCATCTGACCGAACTGGTGATCCATTCGCTCAAATCGCTGATC
>CAKZKY010000346.1 GCA_937124575.1 uncultured Pseudomonadota bacterium
CCTTCTTCCCAAGAGACTGTGTCGTAATTTAAAAAAACCCGACTTTTTCAAGAGGGGAGGCGGTCAGGTGAAAAAGATTTAGAGTGGCCACCTTTAATAGTTTAAATTCTGGCGTTCCAATCATATGAAAACATTTGACATTATTCGGACAACCGTTTCCCATTCTCTAAAAGACCCGCATTCTAAATCTTTGGAACCTGACTGCCTCTCCCCTTCTCCTGCAATTATGACACAGTCTCCAATGGGGGGGAGGAAAGCGGTGAGGATAGATTTAAAATATTTTTGGATAGGCTTACCTTTCGCATTCATATAAACCTTCTCTTCTGGAGTTGTCAATACAGTAGGATATGGTGAATTTATAAAAATTGGGTTAAAAAAGAAGACCTTCTGAAAGAAGGAGTTGCCGTGTCCCCGCTTCAAGATTTTTATAACGTATTGAACTCGTTGGAACGTCAGACGTTAGAAACACTCACAACACCGACGAAGATTCAGGCCTTTCTTGACGAAATGCCATACAGCACAGAACCGATTTACCGTTGTCCTCTTCGGGTTCTCCGCGAGCAAAAAGCCCACTGTTTTGATGGGGCCCTGTTTGCAGCGGCAGCCCTACGACTGTTAGGCCATCCCCCGCTTATTTTGGAGATGGTTCCCAACGGCAGAGATGACGACCACCTTCTGGCTTTATACAAACGAAATGGCTGCTGGGGGGCAGTAGCCAAATCGAATTTTGTTGGATTGCGGTTTCGGGAGCCTGTTTATCGAAGTCTGCGGGAGCTGGTGATGTCCTACTTCGAACAGTTTTATAATGTGGTGCGGGAGAAGACCTTAAGAAGTTATGGACTTCCTCTCAATTTGAAAGCCTTTGATCGGTATAACTGGATGACGAGCGATGAACCGCTCGAGCAGATTCCACTGAGGCTGGATAGGGTTCGGAAGATTCCCCTTCTTACCCAGCCGATGATCTCAAACCTTTCGATGGTAGATGAGCGGTCCTATCGTGCCGGATTGCTCGGATCGAATCACGCGGGTCTATTCCAACCCGATCGTGATCACCCATAATGCGCCTCATTCTTCAACCCAGATAAAATCGGCGATCTTTGCCCGCTCTCTCATGGCGAGCCCTTCTGTTGCCAATGCCGTTACCATGACTGCGATTTTTAGCTTCGGATGGTTCTTTTTCAACTGATAGGGAATACCTAAATGAAAATCGGAATGGAAGTGTCCGCAGCAAAAGAAGATGCGGCGATCTAAAAAAGGGTCGAGTGAAGCCGCCATCACGGCATCCTTTAAAACTTGAGCCTTAAAGAGACCATCCACGGCCATACCTTTCATGGGAGCAGAATGATCCATCGTCTCCATCGAGGCGGCAAAAAGTTTGTAATAGGTTTTTGATTGGAGATAGACCCTTTTGGGAAGGTAGACCCGGTCCTCTCCCACCACCTCAGGCGAAATGGCATTTGCCATTGACACTGCTGCAGCCGCTCTTCGGGGGATGTTCGCTGCAATCACTGGAATCTTTTTCTTCTTTGCAAATTCAATCAGTGGACGATAGTCCCTTTTATAATCTGGCCAAGGGCGGGACTTCCTCAGAAAAGTCTTTTCAGAGATTTTCCCTTTCAGGTAGTCATTGAGGATTTCCTGCACGTCACGCTCAAACATCTCCAGGGCAAGGACGATCTTTGGATCTCGCTTGGCGAGGCCTTTGAGGAGAGAAAGTTCTGCGTCATGAGACATCCGGGATCCATGTTCTTCTCCGAAAAAGACGATATTATATTCCAGAAGCATATCAAAAGCGTCATTCAAATCGTAGAGGAGCCCTTTTTTCATTAAGTATGGCATGGAGACCTCCTAATTTATTTTGATCCGTCCAAAGAAGAAACGGCCTGCTTTCAGGAAGACCCAAACAGAAATCACCACAAGAAGAATGAGGCAGAGAATGGGGACGAGAATAGCCAGAAGGGAAGTCGTCACGGCCCCCACTGCTTCAAGAGTGGAAATGAGAGGGTTTCCTAAACCCCCCGTAAGTGCCGAGGTTTTGGTTCGAAGTGCAACGGTTGTTCCCTGGATGATGGCGGCTGCCCCTCCGCCTGCAATAATCGCCAAGGTCCACTTTAAAAATGGAGATAGATCCGTCACCAAGGAAGCGGTCACAATCGTTCCCGCAATGATCGTAGCGGGAGACGCAATAAGATCCAACAGATGATCTAACCAAGGAATGTAGTAGGCGAGGATCTCAAGAAGGGTTGCGGTTCCAAAGGCAATGGTTGCAGGGTAACTACCGATCCATTCAA
>CAKZKY010000347.1 GCA_937124575.1 uncultured Pseudomonadota bacterium
CCCCTTGTGAAGGGTGAAAGAAATCGCTCAATTTAGGTTAACTTTAACCTCGGCCTTTTAATTCCTTTACCATGTCTTCCACGGTGAGGGCCTGCGTGCCCAGCCAGTTGCTCAACCGGACGAGCAAGGGTGGGCACAGAGATGCCTCTGTCAATCGCTTCTCATTGGCGAAGACCTCACGTGTGGGGCCGTCTAACATAATCTGACCATCTTTCATGACAATGGTCCGTCGGGTGTATTCTGCCGCAACCCACATGGAGTGGGTGATTATGATTACTGTGTGTCCCTTTTGATTTAGACGTTCCAGCATCTCCATCATTTTTCGCTGATGGGCGTAATCCAGTCCTGTGGTTGGCTCATCGAGAACGATCACTCCTGGCTGAACCGTTAGAATCGAAGCGACAGCCACGCGTTGACGCTCTCCTTTACTTAGAGCAAAGGGCACTTTCTCCTCGTAGCCCTGCAATCCCACCGTTTCGAGGGCTTCTTCAACACGACGTTCGATGGTTTTCGGATCTTCTCCCATGACCTTGAGACCGAATCCCACCTCTTCGCGCACGGTTCTTGCGAAAATCTGGTGGTCAGGGTTTTGAAAGACATAACCCACCTGGCGTGCAAGTTGACGATGGCTTAGCTCGGTTGTCGATTTTCCCTGAATGAGCATCCGACCGGAGGTTGGTTTGAGCAGACCGTTGAAGTGTTTGGCCAAGGTTGTCTTTCCGGATCCGTTCTGTCCGAGAAGGGCGATAAACTCACCTTCACCAATGGAAAGATCAACTCCCTGAAGGGCTTCATATCCACCCGGATAGGTGTATCTCAACCTCTCTGCCCTCAGAAGATCAGAAGCAGTGAGGAAATTAGTAGAACGGGATAATCTTTTCTGCTGTTGAACCAGGTGCTTTTTCTCGATGATGGAGATGGCGGATTCGAGAGCCAGAGGGGCTTCTGGCCAGCCCATCGAGGAGAAGAGTGCCAACAGCGAGGGAGGTTTTATTCCACAGGATTCAAGCAAGGGGAGATCAACCAGGGTCTCATTTGGAGAACCCTGTGCGATCAGTCTTCCTTCCTTCATCAGCCAGACCTGATCGGCCATTGCGGCCGTTTCCGGTTCTTGGTCTACGATGATGAGCATTCGGTTCTCTTCTCGAATCTTTTCAGCCACAGCAAGGATTTCCTCTCTTCCCACAGGGTCGAGGTCGGTTGTCGGTTCATCCATAACAAGGAGTTCGGGTTCCATAGCCAGCACAGAGCCGATGGCCAGTCGCTGTTTCTGACCACCCGAGAGGGTGGCCGGTTCTCGTCTGCGGAAATTTTCCAGACCGACAAAGGCAAGGTAGTGGTTGATGCGGCGTTCAATCTCCTGACGGGAGAGGGAGTGGTTTTCAGGACCGAAAGCCATCTCTAATTCTACATTGGTTGAGAAGAGCTGGGCCTCAAAATCCTGAAGCACCAGGCCAACGCTCCGTGACATCTGGGCAACGGAATGGAGGGCAACATCAACCCCTTTTATCATCACACGGCCTTGATAGTTTCCACTAAAAAATCTGGGGACAAGGGCGTTGAACGTTGAGCAGAGCGTGGATTTTCCAGCCCCACTTTGTCCCATGATGACGACGAAGCTTCCTTCTTCCATTTCTGCGTTGATATTCCGAAGCGAAGGTTGGTCACTGAGTCGATAGGTGAAAGAGAGATTCTCAATTGAAATCGCAGGAGCCATGGAATCGTCCTGAAGGCATTCACCCTCCTCTATGGGGAGAGAGTTATAAGAGGCAGCAGCCGACCATGATCGTTAGGGTCGCAATCCACCCGATGGTTATGGTGGGAAGGCCAGGAATGAGTCCTCCGACGAAACCGATGACGGAAGCCAGACCGATCAACCATGCCCCCAGAGGACCTGCAAGAGGGGAGCCGATCTCAGTCTCCTCCATAATGTCTGACCAGAAGAGGCCGAGCTGATATTTTATGACATGGAAGACAGAGATCAGGAGAACCGCTCCGATCAGACTGGCAATGGTATTATTGATGGTAATGATCTTCGATAGAATGGCATAGGGAACGAGGCCCAAGGCATCGACGAAAATGCTAATGACGATTGCACAGGAGGCACTGGAGATATAAGCGATGAGGAGGTAGCTTACCCAGCTTCGCCAGCTATCCTTTTTCCACTCACGCGATTTTTCAGCGAAGGGAATTAAATTCATCCAGAGTGTATAGGGAAGGTAGCCAAGTAGAAAATTGCCTGCAAATCCTCCGATGGAACCCGGCCCAAATGTTCCGCCGAAGATATCTCCGATGAGGTTGCCGAGGGCTGTACCCCAGGCCCCCGCCGGACCAAAAAGAAGGCCGAAGACCATAGGGAAGATATTGGCCACACGGACTTCCGTGAATCCAGGGATGAGGGGGATAGCGGTCTTGAAGGCGATGAGTGCGGCAGAATAGATCGCCGCACAGACTGCCACCAGTATGATCATCCGGGTATTCTTCCACATCGTGAAAGCCGCTTTCATGCCTTGCCTCCTCAATTAAAAAATCAAATTCGAAGAACCGTCATCACCGATAGAATTTTATTAAATTGGGAGAGAGCGTGTCAACCCAAAAGCGAAGTTTATTGAGATTCTTCATCGGATGTGATATGAGAAGGAATCATAAGGAACGGAAGGGGATGAATGGCGATGATGCAGACTTTTTCAATCAGAAGTTCAAAACAGACGGAGTTGATCGATATCACTCGTATGGTTCAAGAGGCGGTTCAAAAGGTAGGAGTCAAGGAGGGCCTCTGCGTAATCTTTATTCCACACACCACGGCGGCGGTAACGATCAATGAAAATGCCGACCCAAGCGTTCCGAGAGATATCCTGATGGAACTGAACAAGATCATTCCTTTCGAAGATCGATACCAGCATACCGAGGGAAATTCAGCGGCCCATATCAAGTCGAGTCTGGTGGGTTGCTCCCAGACCCTTCTTATCGATTCGGGACGACTCCTCCTCGGGACATGGCAGGGGATCTTCTTCTGCGAATTCGATGGCCCAAGGAATCGCCAGGTCCATGTGAAGGTGGTTGCGGATGGTGGATAAAAATGGTTTATAGGTTAAGGTTACGAAGCCCGTTTCGATTACCGGTAACGGTTACGTACAAAGAATTAAAAGAGGACAACCGTGGACTTTCATTAACGATACGGGCATCGTTACCCTGACCGCATGACGAAACCCTTATTTTCTGAACATTTTAGAAATGGACCTCCGAGATCTAATCGATAAAGCAAACCAGATACTTGAGAAAGAACCACGGTTGATCCAACTTCCTCATCAGGGGAAGGTCGTCTTTGTGGGAGATACCCATGGAGATCTCGAGGCTTCCAAACAGGTTTTTCGTCATTACCTGAGAAGACCATATCGAATCGTCTTTTTAGGCGATTATGTGGATCGGGGGGAAGAGTCCGAAGAGAATATCCTCTATCTGCTTCGCATGAAGATTGAACACCCCGGGGAGATCTTTCTCCTTTCCGGAAATCATGAAGGACATATGATCAAAGAGTTGCAACCTGCCGATTTCTGGGATGGCCTTCTTCTCGAAGAGAGGGAACGCTATGGCAGGCTCTTTTCAAAATTACCTTTGTGCGTCACTTCTGCCAATGGCATTGTGGCCCTCCATGGTGCTCTCCCTGAGTTGCGTTCTCTTGAAGAGATCAATCGGGTTGAATCCGGAGATGCAGATTGGGACAGGATTGTTTGGGGCGATTTTGTAGAAATAGATGGGGATATTTTGGGAGTTCATTGGGGACGGCCTCAATTCGGAGGAGCTTATTTTAATCGGTTGATGGAAAGGTATGGGAAAACCGTCCTTGTGCGATCCCATCAGCCCTATGCCCCTTCATTGATGTTTAATGGTAGGTGTATTACTATTTTTACTTCACATGCCTATCTGCCCGTTCGGACCATTGTTATTGCCGATATGGAGAAAGAGATCAGAGATGTGAGGGATGTGATGATTGAAAGGATATAGCCCAAGATGATCAGAAAAACAGGTTACCAGGAAACAGGATATCGGGAAATCAGAACATCAGGAAACGAGAAAAAAGGTTTGCCTGATAATCTGGTGTTCTGGTTCTGATAACCACGACTTGATCATCTGATTACCTGATAGGCTCGTTTTGAATAAGGCCATCATGATGCCTAAGGTCATCTCTTTTGATATGGATGGGACGCTGGTTGACCCAGAATTTACGGACTGGGTCTGGCTTCATGGGATTCCTAAGCTTTATGCCCAGAAGGAAGGTCTTTCCTTTGAAGAAGCAAAGGCAAGGGTCGTGGAGGAATACCAAAAGGTTGGGGAAGGAGCGGTCGAGTGGTATGATATAAAGTACTGGTTCAGGTACTTTCAGCTGGATCAAACCTGGAAAACCCTGATGGAAGGTTATGCGAATAAGATTAGTGCCTATGAGGATGCCTGTCACCTTTTGGAGCGGTTGAAAGAGAGGTATCCCCTGATTCTCACCTCCAATGCGGGGAGGGAGTTCATCGAGATCGAGATGGAAGTCACAGGCATGGGCAAGTATTTCACCCGCATCTTTTCGGCTACCTCCGACTTTGGGGTGGTCAAGAAGACGGCCCATTTTTATCAAGGGGTCTGTGAGATTCTTGGGGTCGAAGCGAGAGAGATCATCCATGTGGGCGACCATTACGAGTTCGACTATCTCGTCCCACGGTCTCTTGGGATACAAGCTTTCTATTTAGATCGTTCAGGTAAACAGAATGGAGACTCTGTCCTTTCCGATTTGAGAGATCTGGAGAAGAAGATAGAACCGTCGTTCAGAAATGGAATTGTTCACAACATTGGAAATCTATTCACGAATCAGAAGAAGGAGGAATAGAGGGTGTCTAATCCAAGGATTTTGGTGGTTGATGACGAATTGATTGTCTGCGAGAGTTGTCAACGGATCCTCGAAGAGGAAGGTTTAGAAGTTGAGGTCGCTTTAAGCGGAGGGGAAGCCCTTGAGAAGATGAAGGTGAGCCCTTTTGATATTGTAATCACCGACCTCAAGATGCCGGGAATTGATGGCATGGAATTGCTTAAAACCCTGCGGCGAGAATATCCCGATACGATCGTCATCATGATCACTGGCTTTTCTACGGTAGAGACAGCTGTTGAGGCGATGAAGCTCGGAGCCTTCGATTATATCCCCAAACCCTTTACCCCGGACGAAGTCTCGATCGTTGTGAAAAAAGCGATTGAGCAGAAGAATCTCCTTCTGGAGAACATCTATCTCCGGCAGGAACTTCGAGAGAAGTACGGATTTCATAACATCGTTGGCAAGAGCAAGAAGATGCAAGAGATCTACCGCATCATTGTAAAGGTGGCTCCAACAGACAGCACGGTCCTCATTAACGGACAGAGTGGGACCGGCAAAGAGCTCATCGCACGGGCCATTCATTTCAACAGTTCGAGAAGAGACAAGCAGTTTGTCACTGTGGACTGTGCGGTCCTTGCCGAGAACCTCCTGGAGAGCGAGTTATTCGGCCATATTCGGGGATCCTTCACAGGTGCTGTGACGACCAAGCCAGGACTGTTTGAAGTGGCGAATGGCGGAACGGTCTTTCTCGATGAAATTGGAAATATCAGCCTCTCGATTCAGGCGAAACTTTTAAGAGTATTACAGGAGAGAGAGTTCACTCCTGTGGGAGGCACCAAAGCCAAAAAGGTTGACATCCGGCTCATTGCGGCTACGAATAAAGATCTGGAAAAGATGATTAAGGAGGGAACCTTTCGGGAGGATCTTTATTACCGTTTGAACATCGTTCCCATCTACCTGCCTCCATTGAGAGAACGTCCGGATGATATCCCGCTGCTGGCTGTCCATTTTCTAAAGAGATACTCTGAGGAGATTGGGAAAACGATTAAAGGATTTACCCCTGAGGCCATGGAGAGACTGATGAAGTATCCGTGGCCTGGAAATGTAAGGGAGCTCGAAAATGTGATCCAGCGGACTGTCGTGATGCTCGATGAAGAAATGGTTAAGGTGGAACATCTCATCCTACCGGGTCAACCGGAGAAGCCAACGACAGAGAGCCCGATTCCAATGACCAGTGAAGAATTAAAGGAGATTAAAAAACAGCTAAGAGAAAAGGCTGTAGAGGAGATTGAGAAGGCATTTGTCATTAATGCTCTGAATCGGAATGAATGGAATGTGACCAGAGCAGCGGAGGAGGTGGGAATGCTCCGACCCAATTTTCAGGCCTTGATGAGAAAGTATGGCCTCCGTGCAAGAGAAGAATAGAAAAAAACCGATGGAATGATGGGGAAAAGATGGATTTCCCGTGGCGAACTCCGATCTAACCCGCATTACCTCCATTCCAATATTCTAAGAAAGAGCGAAGCAAAGTGTCAGATTTTTTTAAATGGTTGATTGTAGGTTGGTCCCTTGTTGTTGTAGGGATAGCAGCTCTTGGCTTAATCCTTATTGTAAAATACGGAGAGATTAAGAAAATAGAGACGGACGATATTAGCCTTTGTTTTATAATAGCTTTCTTCTGTTGGCTCATCCCAATTATTGCCTTCTCAATTCTCGCCCGAACACTTGGATTTTAACAACTTAAACTGTATATTATTATTATTTTCCATAAATATCAATTATTTTTGATAATTAGTGAATTTTTGCTCAAATATTTTTATGTAAAAAGAATAATTTTTATATACATTAATATTGATTTTTAATAGACTAATGCAAACCCAAAATATCTTTATATTTAATAAAATCAAATAATTATAAAAATATTAACTTCTGGTTTAACGTTGGCACATGAAATGCATATTATTTCGTGAATATCTAAAAAGGGGAGTTTATAATGTTAAAAAAAATTAAGACTGGATTTACCCTGACAGTGATCGCTCTGATCAGTTTTATTGCCACCCCAGCCTTTGGAAGGGCGATGAATTTGAAAGAGGCCGGGACAGCTCTTTGGGGCTTTCTCATTATTGGAGCGATTATCATTCTTCTTCAGTTGATTCCTGCATTGATTCTCTTTTTCAGCTTCATAGGAACTGCCACTGGTTTGATTGCGAAGAAGAAGACTCCAGAGAAGGCGATTGAAGAGAAGAGGGTGGTTCTTTCCGGATATGAGCCGGCACCGGTGAAGAGGTGAAAAGAAGAATCGAGAGTGATGAATTTTCAGATGAGAATTAAAGCCTAAAAACGGTTGAAGCTGAAGGAGGAATAAGGATTTGAAGCGCATTCTGGTCGTTCTGAGTTTAGTTCTTGTGATTTTCATTGCTTTCTTCTCCCTTGGAATTGCTTATATGGGAGGTATTCGGGGTATTGGCCTCGTAGGAGTCTGGTTTTTTCTCACTTTTGGAATTACCGTTGTTTTGGCTCAGTTGATTCCAGCGGGAATCCTCTTCTCTTCTTTTATCGGGGCGAGTTTTTCTTCTCTCCGTAGGGAAGAGATGCCTATCCATGCGATGTAAATAAAGGGGTTTCCTAATTCAGAAAATTAGGGTAAAATAGATAGTAAGTAAATCGTCTCTCCGAAGGGTGGGAAAGCGAACAGGAAGTCGGATTCAATATTTTGGGGGATCATTGAAAAAACGCTGACCTGTAAAAGATGAAGAAATCGGTATGAAATCAAAGAATATTCTCATTGCCTGCCAAGATGAATATGGGATCAGGCCGCTTTCCACTCTCTTACATGGAATTGGGTATAAGATAGAGACAGTGAAGTCGGTAAGCGAAACGGTCCGCAAGGTGAGAAAAGGAGATGCCCACGTTCTCCTTCTGGATGATGAGTTAGAGGGGTTGAAGGCTTTTGACCTGGTTCCTCTCTTTAAAAAGATCAATGAAAAGATTCAGGTCATTGTCATCTCCCCAGAAGTTCCTCTCGGTCTGGTCAAACGCCTAAGGGGAGCGGGGATTTTTTACCATGCCATGAAACCGATCGATCCAGAGGAGATCTGTTCGGCGGTGGAATGCGCCTTTGAAAAGATTGAAAGGGAAAGTCTTCAAGAAGGTTTTCTACCCTTTTTTATTCCAAGGAGGGTTCCAGCATGATGTGGAAGGTGCGCAAAATAGGAGCCATAGTTTTGGGATTCCTTGCATTGCTCTTTCTTTATGAGGTGATGGGAGAAGGGGCCTGGGCAGATAGCTCAAAGTGTTTAACCTGCCATCGGGATGAAAATTTATCCAAAAAAGACAAACAGGGGAATAAGATTTCCCTTTTTGTTTCAGAGGCCGAATTGAAAAAGTCTGTCCATGGAGGCATCGCATGTACCGATTGTCACACTCGCATCCTGGATGATTCCCATGCAAAAAAAGGAGTCAAAGAGGCTGACCGGAAGGTGGATTGCGGAACCTGCCATGAGAGGTCCGAGAAGTTATTTAAAACGAGCGTTCACAGTATCAAGGTTCATATCGCCTGTAAGGAGTGTCATGGATCTCATTCCATTAAACCACTTTCTGACCCAAAATCCACCACATTTCGGACCAATTTAATCCAGACCTGTGGTGCTTGTCATCCTGAAGAAAGCAAACAATTTGCCGATAGCGTCCATGGCGTTGGGCTTTCCAGAGGAAGACCGAATCACCCGACCTGTACAACCTGTCACGGAACCCATGGAATCAAACCGCGATCCGATCCGGAGTCGGCGGTTCATGAAAGAAAGATTGCCATTACGACCTGTCCGCAGTGTCATGCAGCAGAGCAGATCACCCGAGAATATCGGTTCACCACTCAGCCTGTCAAATCTTATTACGATAGTTTCCATGGGCTCTCTTATCGGGGTGGTGATACCTTCTCAGCCAACTGTGCGAGTTGCCATGGTGTGCATGATATTCGTCCCTCTTCAGATCCGAAATCGATGGTCCATAAGGATAATCTCCAGAAGACCTGCGGCACTTGTCATCCCAAGGCTTCTGTCAATTTTGCGAGGGGCAAAATCCACACACTGGCCGACATCAAAGGAGTGGATATCGGAGAGAAGGTGGTGGGATGGATCCGAATCATCTATATTATTCTGATTGTGACCGTCATCGGAGGAATGACCTTCTTCAACTTCACGGATTGGTTGAGGAAGACGATCGATCGAAGGCCTTAAAGGGGAGTGAAGCGTGATGGGAAAGAAATATCTGAGAATGACTTTGAACGAGCGGATTCAACACATCAACCTTGCTATCAATTTTACGATTTTGGTAATTACCGGTTTCGCTCTGAAATATCCTGAGGCATTTTGGGTATCTCCGATCACCGATGTCCCATTGGGAATGACATTTAGGGGATTCCTCCACCGGCTCTCCGGTGTGGCCACGGTTACCCTGGGAGGTTACCATCTCCTCTATTTAGCCTTCACCGCAAGAGGGCGACAGATTGTGATCGATATGATCCCCACCTGGAAAGATGTCCAAGACCTCTGGGAGACCTTGAAGAATAACCTCTTCATCAACCGCCCAGCCAAAGTGATCAAGATGGGACGATTCAATTTCAGGGAGAAGTTTGAATATTTTGGACTGATCTGGGGGACAATCGTCATGACCGTTACCGGTTTCATACTCTGGTTCAAAGAAGAATGGCTTCTCTTCTTTCCCATGTGGACTTTTGATGTGGCAAGGGCAATCCATTTCTATGAGGCCGTATTGGCAACCCTGACCATCATTGTCTGGCATTTCTATTCGGTCATCTTTAACCCGGATGTTTATCCGATGAATTGGGCTTGGATCAACGGTCACCTGACCGAGCATGAGATGGAGTTGGAACACGGTCTGGAGTTAGAGAAGATTAAGGCTTCGCAGGAGAAAGAGTTGAAGGAGTTCAGCGAGGCCGGGCCTTCCGGAGGCGGCAGGGTCTATCCCTCCCATCCAGGGGGGCGGGAAAGATTCTCCATCAAGGATCTTTATGGAGCGATTCAGGACATTAACGAATCGGTGAAGAACTGGAAAGGCATGTGAACCTCCTACGAAGGAGAAGACGATGGGGGAGGGCTTATGAGGGATACGGTCAAAGATCGATATGGGCCCCATTCAAAGAAGAAAGGGAAGAAAAGAATTCAAGCCAAAGAGGGAGGTCTGTTGAGAAAAAGTTTTGACTGGCTCAAGTGGAAAGCGGATCGAATCGGTGGAATTACCATTTATTATCCCTGTTTGGAACATTAGTCGTCATCTTTTAGTCTAATCATCGAGTAGTCTTATTCTCGTCCTGTGTTTGTTTAGCGATCCGACTATCTGACTAAAAGATGATGAGA
Source organism: uncultured Pseudomonadota bacterium (assembly GCA_937124575.1). Classification (GTDB taxonomy): domain Bacteria; phylum Desulfobacterota; class BSN033; order BSN033; family UBA1163; genus RBG-16-49-23. Next base: position 10,228 of record CAKZKY010000347.1, read on the forward strand.
CCATAATAAGATTATCTCTAAAATGTCATTCCGGCCCTGATTTTCACCGGCGTGACGAATTTGGAATCGTTAGAGGTCCCAGTAAGGTTGATAGCCCTATATATCCTCTTACTCCCACCATCCAAACCCCACCCAAATGGAGAGGATATATAGGGTTTTTTTTCATTGTAGAGAAAGGGAGAACATGTTAAGATTGACCTCGAATCAATAGTCATAGAAGAATCGAGAGATGTCTTTCCTCCCACAAAAGTTAATCTGGTTTACCTCTCTTTTTCTCAGTTGTCTCTTCCTCAGTCAAGCAGGCATTTCATGGGCCATGTCCATCGAAGAGGAGAAGCAGTTAGGTAAGAAGATCGTCCTCGAAATGGATAAACAGGTCGAATGGGTGCGTGACCTGACCTTGCGGAGCTTTGTCAACCGAATCGGCAATTCGCTCATTGCCCAGGTGGGTTCAACCCCATATGAATTCAAATTTTATCTGATCGTTGGTTCAGACCCAAACGCCTATGCTATCCCAGGAGGCCATATCTTCCTGACTACCGGACTTCTGGTTTTAGCCGAGAGTGAGCATGAGATCGCAGGCGTTCTCAGTCACGAAATCTCTCATGTGATGGCAAGGCATGTGGTCCAGATGATCGAGAGGTCGAAAAGGCTGAGCATTGTCTCCATGGCGGCCATCATCGCAGGGGTTTTGCTGGGCGGAGGAGGAAAGGTTACAGAGGCCGTAGCGACGACTGCAATGGCTGGTGCCGAAGCTCTCACCCTGAAATATACCCGCGATATGGAAATGGAAGCCGATCAGAATAGCCTTCAATACATGATACGGGCAGGCTACGATCCCAATGGTCTGATCACTTTCATGAGCAAAATATATAGGCTCAGCCTCACCGCCGGGCCCAAGATTCCCACTTATCTTTCGACCCACCCCGGTATTGGAGATCGCATCTCTCTCATGGAAAACCTCCTCCAAGCTGGACCGAGATTGTCTGGACCTTTTAAGTCCTTTGGGCCGTATCGAAAGATTCAAACCAAAGCCTTTGTGGAAGAGAGAGAGGCCCACGTAGCGATCCAACATTTTCAATCCATGATCGATTCCAATCTGCGAGATGTCGATGCCCATTATGGTCTCGGTTTGGCTTACCGAAAGACGGGGCGATTCGATCGAGCGATGGAGGCCTTTCAGCAAGCTCACTCATTGGCGCCGGAGGACAGCGATGTGTTGAGGGAGTTGGGGATCGCCTCTTTTCTTTCCGGAAGACTGGATCAAGCGATCCGGAGTCTCGAAAGAACTCAATCGCTTTTTAGAGAAGGCATTGCGTTGAATGAGGATCTCTTGGCCCTTTTTTTTCTCGGAAGGTGCTATCATGAGAAAGGGGATTTCGAGCGTGCCCTCTCCCCCTTGCTAAAGGTTAAAAGAGAACATCCCGAATGGAGCGATGTCTACCATGCTCTTGGTTCCGTATACGGCAGAATGGGGCATAAGGGATTGTCCCATTTCTATTTTGCCAACTATTTTAAATTGAGAGGCGAACCCAAGACTGCCTTGCTCCATTTTCGGACCTCTCTCGACTGGTTGGAACGAGGAAGTCCAGAGAGAGAGGAGGCCCAGAGAGAAATTAAAGAACTGACAGGAAGAAAATAGCCATTCAAAACATGGGATTAAACTCAAAACCCTAAACACTAAATCCAAAATAGACATAAAACTGAAAATCCAAATGTTAAAAGAGGCTTTTCGGACTTTTATTCCGAGCCAAGAGGACCACGGGCTTTACCCGTAGGGCTCCATTTAGGGTTGAGGGTTTTGAGTTTAGAGTTTAATTTCTTTTGAGCATTAAAAGGAAAGGGGAAAGAATGAAACCAGTTGAGGAATTTTGTCAGAACGCTCTCGAGAAAGGAGTAGATGGAGCCAAAGTGATCGACCCAGGCTCTGTTGTCACTGCGGAATGGGTTCGGCTGAAATGCCAATTTGGATGTCCAGGATTTGGGAGAAGCCTTTGCTGTCCACCGCACACACCCACCCCAGAAGTGACACGGAGAGTGATTGATTCCTATCAAAAAGCGATCCTACTTCACCGTCACATCACCGAAGGAAGAAAAAGGAGTGAGAAGACGAAGCAATTTAATGAGATCATTGTTCAACTCGAGATAGAAATTTTTCTTGAAGGTTATTATAAAGCCTGGAGTATGACCTCCGGGCCCTGTCGTCTCTGTAAAGAATGTGACCTCAGTAGCCTTTGCAAACACGGAATGGAGGCGAGGCCTTCTATGGAGGCCTGTGGAGTGGATGTTTTTAAGACAGCGAGGGATAATGGTTTTCCAATCTGGGTGGTGAGAAGCTATGAGGAGGAACAGAATATTTATGGATTGATTCTGGTCGATTGAGCTCTGCGATTCATCCGTTAAAACTTTATTTCTAAGGGCATGATCGGAGGAGAAAATTCTCATATGGAGAATGAGAAAGAGAGAGGTAAGACCGAAGAGATCCTTAGGCTCAATCGTGAGCTTTCGATCCTCAACGCAATCAGCCAAGCCGTCAACGAATCGATCGACCTCGATGAGATTCTGAACAAGAGTCTTGAAAAGATTGTGGAGATGACGGAGATCCAATCAGTAGGCATCTATCTTCTTGAAGAGAACAGCAATGAGTTGATCTATACGGTTCACAAAGGATTTTCAACAGCCTTCTCAAAAGAGATGAGGCGGTTGAAATTGGGTGAAGGGGCGACAGGAAGGGTTGCCCTTTCTGGAGA
>CAKZKY010000348.1 GCA_937124575.1 uncultured Pseudomonadota bacterium
TCTTTTTCAAACGCTTAGCTGAGTTTACTGCTAATCGGATGGATGGGTTGAACCGAGGGGTAAACATGATATATTATTAGAAAACATACGATGGCCACGCAAAGAATAAAATTGAACCACATTATGGGTATAATTTTTGCTCTATTATTTGCCTCCTTGTTGGCTGCACGTGTTGGGTTATTCCAAAGGGCCGAAAAGCCAATGATGGAATTCGATTCTGTTTTGCAGATTCCGACCGACCGTGAAATATGGATGAACATCTTCCAGAAAGAACAAAAAATTGGTCATGTTCACCGTCAATTCTTGAAAACGACTTCGGGATACCGGCTTGTGGAATCGGTCTATATGCAGATCAATACCCTAGGCATGGTCCAGGATGTGCGGTACCGAACGGTCGCTCATTTAGATTCACAGTTTTCACTCTCTACCTTCGATTTCGAGCTCCAATCGAGCCTATTCCATTTTAAGGCAAGGGGTGGTATCGAAGGCAAACGGCTCACGATTTACAGTGGTCTTTCCGGCTCTGAGCAGAAGACTGAACTTCCGATTGAACATAAGATTTATCTTCCGTTTGGGATATTAGAGGCGTTCAGTCAGGTCCGTTTGAGACCTGGAGACTATCGAAACTTCCTCATCTTTGATCCAATAAGCATGGCCCAGAGATCGGTTAAGGTGACGTTCTTAGATGAGGAGGAGATTTTGATCATGGGTCGTATGGAAAGGGCCAAGAAAATCTCAGTGGATTTTATGGGAGCTCCTCAGTTTGCCTGGATAGGAAAGGAGGGTGCGGTTCTAAGAGAGGAGGGTTCTCTTGGAATCCGATTAGAGCAGACGGTCCGTGAAGAAGCATTGAAGAGAGGAACGATTACGTCGAGTGCGGATTTTGCTGAAAGCGTTTCCATTGCCTCGAATAAACTTTTGTCTGATATTGACCGAATACAAGAGTTGACGTTGAGGCTGCAGGGAGTGGAAGAGAAAAATCTATTTTTAGATGGAGACAGGCAGTTATATAGAGATGGGATATTGGTAATTCGAAAAGAATCGCTATCAGATTATTTGAAAGAGAGGTCCGAAAAAGGAACAACCGAATTGGAACCGTTTCTCAAAGCAACACCATTCATCCAGTCCGATCATCCAGAGATTTTAGCCAAAGCCAAAACGATTATCTCAAAGGAAGATCCGGATCTGGTAAAAGTGAAGAAATTGGTTTCCTGGATTCATCAAAACATTAAGAAAAGGCCGGTGATTTCGGTTCCCAATGCCCTTGAGACGCTACGACTTAAGGTCGGAGACTGTAACGAACATGCAGTCTTATTGGCGGCATTCGCAAGGGCTTTGGGAATACCGGCTCAGGTTGAAGCCGGTCTCGTCTATCAGAACGGGAGGTTCTATTATCACGCCTGGAACGTTCTCCATATCGGGGGATGGATTACTGCCGATTCGGTGATGGGGCAGTTTCCAGCCGATGTGACGCATCTCCGGTTTGTACGAGGGACAGAGCAGCAGGTCGATCTGATGGGAGTCATCGGAAAAGTGGAATTGAAGATATTGTCGGAGACGAAATGATCGAGTTAAGAAATCTCACCAAAAAGTTCGGTGAAGTTATTGCGGTAAACCGACTCAATCTCTCTGTATCTCAGGGAGAGATCTTTGGGTTCATCGGTCCCAATGGGGCAGGGAAAACAACAACACTCCGAATGATGAGCGGAATCCTTGCACCCACCGAAGGTTCCGTCCGTATTGATGGAATCAATGTAGCAAAAGAACCGGAGGCTGCCAAAAAGAGAATGGGCTATATCCCAGATAGGCCCTTTCTTTATGAAAAGTTGACAGGTATGGAATTTTTGAAATTTACTGCTGACCTCTTCGAGGTAGGGGATGGTCGGTTCAGGGAGAGATCCGAATCGCTCTTAAAGCAGTTTTCTCTCTATGCATGGAGGGATGAGTTGATTGAATCTTACTCTCACGGGATGAGACAGCGACTGATCATTTCGTCTGCCCTGCTTCACGAGCCGAAAGTACTTGTGATTGATGAGCCCATGGTTGGACTCGATCCTGCTGGGATTCGGATGATAAAGAATCTTTTTAAGGATCTCTCAGTGAGGGGGACGACCCTATTCATGTCAACCCATACCCTCAGTTTTGCCGAGGATCTGTGTAGTCGGATCGGAGTGATTCATAAGGGAAGGTTGATTGCGACTGGAACAATCGAGGAATTGAAGCAATTGGCTCAGGTTAAGGAAGGTGACCTCGAAGAGGTCTTTTTAATCCTGACCGAAGGAGAGGCAGTTCCGTGAGAGAGATCCTCATCCTTCTCAGACCGAGAATGCTCTCCATAATGAACCGAAGCGTCTCAATTCGGGGGGTCCGTTTTTTAATCTTCGGTCTCCTTGGTCTTTTATTCTGGGGAGGGATCTTTTTCATCTTTTACCGGGTTCTCACCTATTTCCAGAGCATTGAAGGTTTTGGCGATATTTTGGCTTTTAAGCTCCTTTCTATGACCCTCATCACCTTCTTTTCACTCCTCATCTTCAGTGCCATTCTCACCTGCCTGGCAAAACTCTATCTGGCAAAGGATCTCCCTCTTGTTCATGCAATGCCTGTCTCAGGGAAGAAACTCTTCTTGGCCCGCTGGCTTGAAGCGACCTTTGACAGCTCATGGATGGTCCTCATCTATAGTCTTCCCGTCTTTCTCTCTTATGCTATTGTTTATCAGGCTGGTGGTTTTTATTATGTGGTGGTCGTGCTCAATCTCGTGCCCTTCTGCCTCATCGCCTCCAGTCTCAGCGCCATCGCGGTGATGGTTGCTGCTATCCTTCTGCCTGCAGGACGCATCCGAACTGTTTTTGTCTTCTTAGGTCTTTTTCTGGCGCTTCTCCTGGTCCTCTCTTTTCGATTGATCAGGCCAGAGAAGCTGGTCAATCCAGAATCGTTTGCTTCTGTCCTCATCTACCTTAAAAACCTTGAAGCCCCGAGTTCTCCGCTTCTGCCCTTCACCTGGTTTTTGGATGCCTTGAAGGCAAGTCTTGCCAGTTCTTGGGAAGAGGCAATCTTCCATACAGTCCTTTCCTGGAGTGGAGCCATCACATTGATCTACCTTTCGACTTGGGTCTCTGGAGCTATCTATTTCAAGGGACTTTCAAAATCGCAGACATCTGCCGGGAAACTCCTCTCATTGGGTCTTTGGAGCCAATGGGTAGAGGGATACTTTTCCCATAGACTCACTCCGCCAGTGAGAGCGTTTGTTGAGAAGGAGATCAAGACCTTCTTCCGAGACCAGACTCAGTGGTCTCAAATCTTTCTGGTGTTAGGGTTGATCGTGATCTACCTCTTTAACTTTTCCGTACTTCCGCTGGAGCGAAGTGCCATGAAATTAGAATACCTCCAGAATCTTCTCTCTTTTTTAAACATGGGACTGGCCGCTTTTGTGTTGAGTGCTGTTTCGGCGAGGTTCGTCTTTCCGGCAGTGAGCCTTGAAGGCAAGGCCTTCTGGATCGTCCTTTCCTCTCCGTTATCGATTCGCACTTTTCTATGGATCAAATTCATTATCTATTTTCTGCCCCTTCTTCTGCTCGCTGAGTTATTGACCATTTTGACCAATCTCCTTCTGCAGGTGACGCCCTTTATGATGGTCCTTTCTGTGCTCACAGTCTTTTTCATGGTTCCAGGAATTGTAGCTATGGGAATCGGATTGGGCGCCCTATATCCCGATTTCAATTCTGAAAGCCCGACGCAATCCGTGACGAGTCTGGGCGGTCTGCTTTATATGACCCTCTGCATGGGATTTATTGGGGCGGTGATTGTGATCGAAGCCGGTCCTGTCTACAGTATCTTTATGACCGGTATCCGAAGGGGTACCCTTACTGGTTTTCAATGGGCGTGGATTCTTTCTTCGTTTGCAATCGTGCTGGCGCTTTGTATTGCTGCAGTCCTGATCCCCATGCGAAAGGGGGAAGAGAGGCTTCTCAAGAGGGAGATCATTTAAAACATTTTTATAGACAGGGACGCTCCATTTCTGTTATAAAGGGTTCATTCACATCCTCTTTTGGAGAGAGAAAATGTTTCATATTGCCGATCCCAAGGATATAAAGGCCGGTCAGTATACCGATGTCTATTTCACGAGAACCATGGAAGTCCTCAGGGCGAAGAAGATCGATAAACGGGTCAAGGCTGAATTTATCGCCAAACGGTTTCCGGAGGACTATGGATGGGGAGTCTTTGCGGGTCTGGAAGAGGCCATCTATCTCCTGAGGGATCTCCCCGTCAAAGTGAGGGCTATGAGAGAAGGGACGATCTTTCGGGCGTATGAGCCGGTGATGGAGATCGAAGGGATGTATACGGAATTTGGTCTCTATGAGACCTCGATCTTAGGGCTTCTCTGTCAAGCTTCAGGTGTGGCGACCAAAGCGGCCCGATGTAAGAAGGCGGCCGGAGACCGGAGTGTGATCAGTTTTGGAGCGAGGCGGATCCATCCAGTCATTGCCCCCATGGTGGAAAGAAGTGCTTTCATCGGCGGATGTGATGGTGTTTCTGTCGTGAAGGATGCCGAGATGCTTCACGAGGAACCTTCGGGCACCATGCCCCATGCATTGATTTTGATGATGGGAGATACCATCGAAGCGACCAAAGCCTTCGATGAGGTGATCCATCCAAAGGTGAAGCGGGTTTCCTTGATCGATACGTTCAATGATGAAAAATTTGAAGCCATTCGAGTCGCAGAAGCCATGGGAAAGAAGTTATTTGGCATCCGGCTCGACACACCCAGTTCAAGACGGGGAGACTTTCAAAAGATTATAGAGGAGATCCGTTGGGAGCTGAACCTGAGGGGGTTCGGTCACGTAAAGATCTTTGTCAGTGGAGGTTTAGAAGAGAAGCGTATCCTGAGCCTCAATCCCGTTGTGGATGCCTATGGCGTGGGCACTTCGATCACCAATGCCCGTGTGATCGACTTTGCCATGGACATCATTGAGATCGATGGCAAGCCATTGGCCAAACGAGGAAAGATGTCCGGTTCGAAGAGCGTCCTGCGATGCTCCAAATGTTTCCAGGACAAGATGGTTCCCTATCCCCCCCCGAAGGGGACCTCCGCTAAGAAGTCCATAAGATGCTCATGTGGGGGACATTTCCGTGAACTTCTACTGCCCCTCATTCAAAATGGAAAGGTTCTCCAGGATTTACCCACTCCCCAGGCCATACGTCAATATGTGATTCAACAGTTAGTCCGCTTCGATCTTTAGGAATTGTCCCTGCTCAGATCGCCAGAAGGAATGGGAAGATGAAAGAGGCCATGTTATACAGCCCTTTGGAGGAAGGAAAGGTCAGGTGTTTCCTATGCAACCATCGCTGCATCATTTCTCCGTCGAAAAGAGGGATTTGTGGAGTCCGGGAGAACCGGGAAGGAAGGCTCTTTAGCCTTGTCTATGGTCGGGCGATTTCTGCCAATGTCGATCCCATTGAGAAGAAACCTATCTTTCACCTTCTTCCGGGTTCGACCTCTTTCTCCATCGCCACAGTGGGCTGTAACTTCCGCTGTCTTCAATGCCAGAACCATGCGATCTCTCAGATGCCGGTGGATGAAAAAAGGATTGAAGGATCGGTAGTTTCACCCTCGAAGATCGTTTCGCTTACCAAACAGAGTCGTTGCCAGTCGATCTCCTATACCTATACCGAGCCAACGATCTACTTTGAATATGCCTATGAGACAGCAGTCCTGGCGAATCAGGAGGGGATTAAAAACATTTTCGTCACCAATGGCTATATGACGGAAGAGGCGATACGGATGATTCAGCCCTATCTCGATGGGGCCAATGTCGATTTGAAGAGTTATCAGGAGGCCTTTTATAAGGAGGTCTGTGGTGCAAGGCTTCAACCTGTGCTTGAGAATCTGAAGTTGATGAAGGAGTTAGGAATCTGGATAGAGATCACCACTCTGGTGATTCCCGGTCTGAACGATTCGGAGAAAGAGTTTGAGGGGATTGCCCAGTTCATACTCTCCTTAGGGCCTGAGATTCCCTGGCATCTCTCTGCTTTCTACCCAACGTATAAGATGACAGATCGTCCTCGAACCTCAGCCACAACCCTTCACCGGGCACGGGAGATTGGAAAGAAGGCTGGGCTCCGATATGTCTATTGTGGAAATATCCCTGGTCAGGGGGGAGAGGATACCTTCTGCCTAGGATGTGGACGAGCGGTGATTCAAAGAATGGGTTTTCAGGTACTCAAAAACGATCTGATAAGAGGGGAATGCCGCCATTGTCATTCGAAGGTTGAGGGTATTTGGCAATAGATGATTTGAATCATGTTCAATAGCAGTATGTCCCGAAATCATCATCCGAGAACGATCTGGACTATTGGGGGAGGCAAGGGGGGAAGTGGAAAAAGTTTTATCACCACCAATATGGGCATCTGTCTCTCAAAATTGGGGGCACGGGTCGTACTGATCGATGCTGATTTAGGAGGTGCCAACCTCCACACTTTTTTAGGTATTCTTCCTTCGGTTCCAACCCTTTCGGATTTCATTAAAAAAAGGGTTTCCCATCTCAAAGATGTTCTGATTCACACCGGAATTCCAAATCTGCAACTTCTGACGGGAGCACAAGACCTCCTCAATGCAGCCGATGTGAAGAACGCCCAGAAGAGGAAACTCCTCCGTGCCATTAAATCGTTGGAGAGCGATTACATCTTGGTGGATTTGGGTGGGGGCAATGCGGTGAGCATTCTGGATTTTTTCCTGATGTCAGATGGTGGGATACTCGTGGTGACCCCTGAACCCACCTCCATTGAAAATACCTATCGGTTTTTGAAGAGCGCTTTTTATCGAAGGCTGAAACACGTGGTCACTTCGTATTCTGTGAAAAGTTTGATCGATGAGGCGATGGATCGGAAAAACGAGGCAGGCATCCAGACCCCTTATGAACTTCTTCGAGAAGTAAGACGGATCAATGAAGAGGATGCCCGAAGGATGGTCGCAGAAGCCGAAATATTTCATCCCAATCTCATTCTCAATCAAGTCCGTTCAAAGAAGGATATTGAGATCGGTTTTTCGATTCGGAGTGCTTGTCAAAAATATTTTGGCATCCATCTCCACTATCTGGGGTACATCGTCTATGATCAAGACGTGGGAAATTCAATTAGAAAGAGAAGGCCGCTGGTTCTGGAGAACAATCGTTCCAAGGCGGCCCAGTGTGTGACGGAGATTGCCTCCCGATTGGCCAACAGCCATCCGATGCGTCATGGGACTGAACCTTAACGTTGCGTTGAAAAGGGAGATGGGCATGCTTCCAATCCTTTACCATTGCGGATCATTTATATATTTTATGGGAAACCGGCGATGCCACCTGAGGTGACCTCGGAAGTATGCTTGCAACCTAAGCCGCAAAACGGTAAAAGGTACCGCTGTAAAGGCTTTCCAGCATACCCATCTCCCTTTTTGTATGATATTTACGCAACTGTAAGGTTAATCCTGATCGCTTGAGGCTGACATGAAACAGATCGAAGAGCAGACCCATTATGAAATTCTCGAGATCAGTCCTGATGCCACAATCAAAGAGATCCAACAGGCTTATGATCGGGCCAAAGAGACCTTCCATTCCGATTCTCTGGCGATCTACTCCCTCTTTTCGGATCAAGACATCATTAAGATCCAGTCAGCCATTGAAGAGGCTTATCGTGTTCTCATGGATGAGGCCTTGCGAAGAAGCTATGATCGCACTCACCCCCATCTGATCGAACGACCTCAAAGGGAGAAGCAGAAAGAGAAATCTTCAAAGCCATTGGAGGCCCAAACCGGTCTCTCTTTTACCGACATTTCGTTGGAGATCGGAGAGGTGCCCTATCGGGGCAAGTCATTAAAACAGATTCGTGAAAAGTTGGGCATTGATCTCAAAGCCATCTCCGCCGAAACGAAGATCAACATCAAGACACTGGAGTGGATTGAGGAGGAAGACTTGGAGCATCTCCCAGCTACGGTCTATTTGAAAGGGTTTTTAAAGGCCTATGCCAAGGTGCTCAATTTAGATCCTCAGAGATTGATTGAAGGATACCTTCAACTATTTCAGGAAAGGAAGAAGAGATAGGCTGGTCTTCAGGGTTTTTCTGAGGTGAGCTCCTCCACCTTTGCAACTAACTGTTTCGCTATACCGTTGTTAAATCCGATGATCTTCTCTCGGACTTTTCCTTGTCTGTCAATCAGAATGGTAGTTGGAAAACCGGTCACCTTGTAATTTTTTGCCACTTCTTCGGGAGTGATGATCACCGGATAGGGGATTTCCATCGAACCGATAAAACGTCTCACCAACTCTATTTGGTCTGCCTTATCCATGCTCATCCCGATCAATTCAAATCCCTTATCCCTATAATTCCTATAAAGGTGAATCAGGTGAGGGATGGATTCCTTGCATGGACCGCACCAGGTTGCCCAGAAATCGAGAAGGATCACTTTCCCCTTCAATGAGGAGAGGATGATCTCCTGGCCATGAACAGTTTTAAGTGTGAAGTCCGGCGCAGAGGAAGGGATATCCGGTTTTTTTACACATTGGGGAAGAAGAAAGCACAGGGCCAGACAAAGACCGAATACGAAGATATATTCAAAAAGAGGGAGCCGTATGCGCATGATCCAGAAAGGTCATCCAAATCTTAATGATCCACCGACCAAGCTTTTTCCCATTCGAATTGATCGATTCTTCTTACAGGACTTTTTCGATCATGGCCTTTAAGCGGGCCTTAGGGACCGATCCCACGATCTGATCGAGAACCTTGCCTTCTTTGAAGAGGATGAGTGTGGGAATCCCTCGGACTCCATACTGACTGGGGGTTGCGGGGTTTTCGTCCACATTGAGCTTAGTAATTTTAACCCTGCCCGAATATTCCTTGGCCAGTTCCTCAATAATCGGGCTAATGGCGCGACAGGGCCCACACCAGGTTGCCCAGAAGTCAACCAGCACCGGAATACCGGACCGAAGCACCTCGGACTCAAAATTCTTGTCACTCACATGAAGCAGACTTGATTCAACAGACATCTTTTCGCTCCTTTAGTTTTTTATATTCCGCATTTCGAAATCTCCCGACCGAGTCGGAAAAGGGGCCATCCCAAATCAACTACACCTTTCTCTCGAGCACGTAGTCTGATAATGAGAGAAGGGCTTCCTTCTCCCTCGAAGGAGGAAGGGAGAAAAGGTTTTCTTTTGCCCTGTTCACATACTCTTTTGCCTTTTCCAAGGTGTACGTTAGGCCCTGGTATTTTTCAATGATCCTGACCACCTGATCGAAAGCCTCTTTGGTTACTGGATTGGCCAAGACGGTTTCTTGGATGAGTGATAACTCCTTCTCACTGCAATGTCGCAAGCTGAAGATCAGGGGAAGCGTAATCTTTCCATCCTGAAGGTCGATGCCGATCTTTTTTCCGAAATCCTGTTCCCGGGAGGTGTAATCCAGCGTGTCGTCAATTAACTGAAAGGCAATTCCGAGATTCATCCCGAAATCGGTGAAGACCCTTTCCTTCTCTTCCGGAACATCTCCGAGAATGGCACCGATCTGGGTGGCGGCTGAAAAGAGAGCGGCTGTTTTTCGGATGATGATGGAGAAATAGTTCTCTTCCGTGATCGAAAGATCATTGGTTTTTATCAGTTCCTCAAGCTCTCCTTCTGCCATCAGGGTCGTGGCTCTGGCAATCGCCTGAAGGATTTTTGGATTTCCATTCTCCACCAATAGAGAGAAGCATTTTGTAAAGAGGAAATCGCCGACCAACACACAAGCTTCATTTCCCCATTTGGCGTTCGCCGATTTCATCCCTCTGCGCAGTTCAGCGTGATCGACCACATCGTCGTGGAGAAGCGTGGCGGTATGAATGAATTCGATCAGACTGGCCATGGCGATATGTTCGGTTCCCTGATATCCACAGGCTTTGGCGGAGAGGAGAAGCAAGAGGGGCCGAAGCCGTTTGCCTCCGCTGAGGAGAAGATGTTCTCCAATAGCGGTGATGATGGGGACATTGGATCTTAAATTCTTTCGGAACTCAAGGTCCACCTTTTCCAGATCGTCACCAACCCATTTGAGGATCTCTTCTAAGGGAGATTTCTCTTCGACTCTTGTTAGGGAATTATACGAAGGACTCATCCTATCCATTTTTTATCCCATTCATTAATTATTGTCAAAAATATTTTGTTCCGTTAGAAAGACTGGATCGTCCTCTGAAGCCCTATTTGCAGTAGGGCCAGAATTTAAAACAATACTATTTGGATCTGAATGGCCCGATAAGATTTCCAATTGGGTCATTGGTGAAGGATCATCGGGGGCATGACCTTAAGCTCCACGCCACTCGATTTTATTGATTCGACCAGGATGAAGTTGGCACGCTCTCCGATATGGGGATGAACGAGCTGAACCCGTTTTGGCTCCAGATTCTGCCTTCGTAGAGCAATGAACAGGTCAGCCGATCTCGAAGCAGGGAAGATGAGATAGCTCCTTCCTTTATTGGGCAGGAGATAGGATGTGATTTCGGTGAGGTCTTCTAAGGTTCCTTTAATCTCGTGTCGTGCAATGGCCTTCTCAGGATAAGGGTTGATTCTACCGGTACGGAATTTTCGATAAGGAGGATTGGAGACCACAACATGAAAGGAGCCTGGTGGAAAGACGGTCTTCAGTTCTGTGAAATCTCGATGTAAAATGGAGATGCGGTCTTCGAGCTGGTTGAAGAGGACATTTTGGGCTGCACATTCAGCCAGCCCCTTTTGAATCTCCACACCGATAAAAGAAGAGGCTTTTGACATCTGTGACAACAAGAGAGGAAGAATGCCACACCCTGTTCCCAGATCAATGACCCTTTCATCCTTTCGGATTCGAACAAACTGAGCAAGCAGGATTGCGTCGATCGAGAAGCGGTACCCCCTTTTCTTCTGAAGAATTTTTAACTTACCGTTGAAGAAAGTATCGAGGGTTTCATCCGGACTGAGAGGCTGGGATGTGTCTTCTTTCTTCATTCTGATTGTCAGAGATGATTTACACTTCTTGAAGAGGTCTGTGCCAAAGGTTATCGGTCATCTCTTCTGTTTAACGCCTTCACCGGTCATGGGAACAAAGATGACAGGGATGACATCCGTCGTCTCGATCTTTCCAGACCGTTTAACCACCTTTTTCAATTCTTGAGAAAAGGTTCCTACGGGGATGACCAACCGCCCCCCTTCCTTTAGCTGTTCTATGAGAGGTTTTGGGATGTGATCTGGAGCGCAGGTAACAATGATTGCATCAAAAGGTGCCACTTCAGGCCATCCCAGATAGCCATCGCCTGTCTTTACCTGGATATTCTGATAGCCCAATTTGAGGAGGAGATTCTTGGCTGATTCCGCAAGGGCCTCAATAATCTCAATCGTATAAACCTCTCTGGCCAATTCGGCTAAGATGGCGGCCTGGTAACCTGATCCTGTTCCAATCTCCAGCACCTTCTCTTCTCCCTTCAGCCCCAACAGCTCGGTCATCAGGGCAACGATATAAGGCTGGGAGATGGTTTGGCCCTCACCGATGGGCAGAGGTTGATCGGAATAGGCTTGTGACTCATAAGTTTTGGGGACAAAATGGTGGCGCTCCACCTTGAGCATGGCAGAGAGCACCCGAGGATCCTTGACGCCGCGACCCTTAATCTGTGTTTCGACCATCTTTTCGCGCATGGCTTTGAAATCCCTTCCGGAGTCGGATGTTGGACTCCTTCGATCACCCTCACATCCAATGGAGAAAGAGAAGAAGATGACCCATACCAGTATGAAATAGACTTTTCTCTTCATAAAAAAAAGGTTATCATAGTCTCAAATTCCTTGTCAATTCTTGACCTCTTTTAGGTCAGGAGAGAGCTGTGAGGTTGACAATCTTTCAATCTTTCTGATAGGTTAAAATATAAAGCAATCCATCGTGAGGGAGTGTCACCCTCAAACGATGAAAATACCTCAGGGGGCCAGGTTAGGGTTACGAAGCCCGTTTGGTTTAAGGTCAATTGGTTAAGGTTACGGTGACGAAGCCCGTATCGGTTAGCGGTGACGGTTACGTAAAAAGAATTAAAGACGACAAACGTAGCCTTTTATTAACGAAACGGGCCTCGTTACCCTAACCATCAGCCTCTTATTAACGAGACGAGCATCGTTACCGTTGCCGTTAGACGAAACCTTTATTTTCTAATTGATGCCATGTTCATGAAGTTAACAAAGATTTTTAGTCTTTTCCTTCTCATCTCCATCACTTTCTCCTTATCCCACCTTAAAGGCCAAGATCAGGGCCGGAGCAGGATCCGGTCCCCTGAAATTATTTTTTTGGGGAAAGAGGAGCGGAAATGGACCGAGGAGCGGGAGATTCCTCTTCCCATCATCTCAGCTCAGGGGATCAAAGAGGGTCCTCCCATAGGTTCCTTCGATCTGAAGGAAGATCAGATCGGGCCTATGAGGAAGATGAGTCCCTCCACCACCCAACCCGGTTGTGCCTACACCAGCAGGCTCACCCGAGGGATGACCGTCAGCGACATGGCCTTTTACGAAAGGGGAAGGCATCACTACCTCAAAGGGGAATATGAGGATGCCATCAAACTCTTTCGGCGGTTGATCGAGGATTACCCAGAAAGCTCGTATAAAGGGTCTGCCCTATACTGGATGGGAGAAGCCAAGTATCATCAGGAGAAAGCTGAGGAGGCCTTCTTTTTATTTAAAAGGGTTGTCGAAGAGTTTCCTCACAATGAATTTATCACCTATGCCCTCTATTCATGTGGATGGATTCGACTGACGAAGGGCATGTATGAGGAGGCATGCCGATATTTTCGGCTGGCTTACGAGAAGAACCCCCATCTTTCCATTGCCCAATCATCCCTCTTCTGGTCGGGATACTGCCTTTACCATTTAGGCAAGTATGAGGAATCGTTAAAAGAGATGGAGGTTCATCTCCGGAACCACCCTGCAGGGATATGGAAACCAGAGGTCGAGTATCTGATGGGTGTCAATACCTTCAGACTGAAGAAGTATGAGGAGGCAGTTAATTTTTTCAAAAACTTCATAAGGCAGTATTCGAAGCATCACTTAGAAGAGAGCGGACGATACGGGTTGGCGTGGAGCCAAGTCTCTATTGGGCATTATGCTGAAGCGAGGAAGACCTTTGAAGAGATCCTTCTGAGTTTCCCAGGCACAACCCTTTCAGATCCGATCTTCTGGGGAGTGATGAAGACCTACTTGGGAGAGAACGAGGTGGAGAGGGCGATCCAATTCTATCAGAGATTCCTCTCCCATTTTCTTTCTTCTCCCTGGGTTGAACAGAGTCTCTTCGATATCGGGCAATACTATTTCAGCAAGAAAGAGTATACTTATGCGGGTTCTTTCTTCAGACAATTTCTCAGAACGTTTCCTGAAAACGATCTTCAGGAATGGGTCTACTTCATGTTGGGTGAGGCCCTCTTCAACCAGAAGGATTACGAGGGTGCCATTGCTGCTTATCGCCAAGTCTTGTGGTCGAAGCGAAGGGCACACCTTGAGGATCGGGTCTTTTTAAGAATGGGATATGCCTATTTTTTATTAAAACAGTACGACGAGGCGATTGGGTACTGGGAGAGGCTTCTTAAGGAATTTCCCAACCATCCGGAAAAGAGGGAGGTCCTCTACTGGATTGTGGAGAGTCACCTTTTGAAGGAGGATTATCGGAATAGCGTAAGGTATGTGGATCAATTAAAGGGAGATCAAGACCTCTATCCTCGTGGATTGACGAGTCTCGGATGGTATCACTTTCAAAGAAAAGAGTGGAAGGAAGCCAATCATTATTTTCTCAAAATATTAGCCGAATTTCCCGAATATCGATCGAGTCCACCGATTTCCCTGTTGATCGGTCAGTGTTATCTAAACCAAAACAATTATGAACAGGCCAAAATCCATTTGACCCGTCTGGTCAACGCCATGGAGGATGATGGAAAAGAGAAAGGGTATTATCTTCTGGGATGGATTGCTTACCGGGAAGAGCAGTTCGACGAGGCCTTGGATCATTTCCAAAGATTGAGGGAAAATTTTCCATTGAGTCCATTGCGTGACGAAGCCCAGTACTGGACAGGGTGGGCCTATTTTCGGAAGAGAGATTTTCATAAAGCCATCGAAGAATTCCAATGGCTCACTCACAGATTTCCGGAAAGTCCATTCGTCCCATCTTCCCTACTGAAAATAGGCGACGCCTACTATAATCTCAGACAGTACGGACTGGCCATTCAGACCTATCAACGACTCATCCGAGAATATGGTAAATCAAAAGAGGTTCCTGAAGCAGAATATGGGATCATCCTTGCCCTCTTTCAGGAGAAGAGGTATGAATCTTTTATTGCCCGGATTGAGACCTTTCTCAAGCGATATCCCCAGCATTCGTTAGCCAGTCCATTGCTGATGCAATTAGGAGAATATTACCAGCAGTCCCGGATGACGGAGCGGGCCTTGAGAACCTATCAAGAGCTGGTTCGACTCTATCCTAAAAGCGAATGGGCTGAAGAGGGGCTCTATCGGATCAGTCTCCTTCTCAGATCGGAGAGGCGATGGACGGAAGCTGTCGACGAGATCGAACGGTTTATCAAGAGCTACCCGAAAAGCCATCTGCTCATGGAGGCCTATACAGAGGCAGGTGAACTTCATCTCATTCTGAGAGCTTTTTCGAAGGCCCTGGAACGATTTGAGTGGGTGGTCAAGAATCGCCCCAAAACGCCATTGGCAAAGAGGGCCTATCTGGGGATGGAGGAGGCCTATCGGAACTTAGGAAGGGTTGAAGAGGGAGAGAAAGTATTGAAGGATTATATCGAAAAGTTTCCTCATGATGAGGCACGTTTTGAAGCCCATTTAAGAATAGGACTCCTCTCTCTGATCCAAAAGAGATTTTCAGATGCGATCGCCTCCTTCTCCATCGCCATAGGAAGTCCTGAAGAGAGGATCGCAAGCGAGGCCCAATTCCGATTAGGAGAGGCTTACGCCGAGGCAGGGAATAGAGAGATGGCCATTCTCCAGTTTTCAAAGGTGCTCTATCTTCATTCTCATCTGACGGAGTTGCTTGAGGAGACCCTTCTGAAGTTAGGGGTGCTCTATATGGAGGAGAAGCGATTCTCTGATGCAAGGCAGGTCTATCAGAGACTTCTGGAGAGGACAAACCGTGAAGAGAGACGGCAGATGGCAAGAAGGATGCTCCAGCAGATTCAGGAGGGAGCGGTTCGTCAATGAGAAGAAAGAAAAAGCCCCTTCGAAAGAGACGAATCACCTTTCTGCTGAGCCTCTTGCTCGTCGCGGGCGGTTGTTGGGCAGGAGCTTTCTTTTTTAACCCGACCTTGAAATCTCACCTCGAACAGAAATGGCGGGTCATGACACGAGAGGCAAGCAAGATTCTGGGTCTGAAGAGAGAGGATGAAGTGCCACTGGAGGAGAAGAGGATTCGCGAGGAAGTGATCCTGAAGAAGATGGAAGAGGCCAGTGCCCAGCAGGACTGGCGGGCTCTGGCCCCTGAATATCCGAGAGCCAAAAAGATCGAAGCGGCTACCGAAGAAGAAAGAATGAAAGTTCTTAGGAATGATCCGGCGTTTAAAGAACTGGAGAAGGAGTTTAAAGAATATTTGAGAAAGAAAGAGGATCAATTCCTTCCGGAGCCTCCTCTTCCATCCATGAGAGAAGCTTCAAATATCATCAAACCGAAAGATAGAGGAGCAGAAAAGATTATCGAAAAAATACTCATTACCCAAGAGAAACCCTTATCTGAGAAACCCCTGGAAGAGAACCTCCGGTTAGGCATGAGAGGTCCTCTGGTCACACGAAAAATATTAGAAAGGCCACCCCCCCCTCAAGTAAAAGTAAGGGTGGAGGTGGAAATCGAGATGACCGTATGGGTATTACCCAACGGGATGGTGGATAGAGTCATTCCCACCCTGAAAGGGGATGCGGAACTGGAACGGATTGCAAGCCAGTATCTCAAGCAGTGGCGATTTGCACCCCTCCCGAGGGACCAGGCTCAGGTGGAGCAGTGGGGAACGATCCCCATTAAATTTAAACTGCAGTAACACCATGTCGATCAAACTCCGCAAGAAGCATCTCTTTCTTTTACTCCTCTGCCTTCTAATCATTTTCGGATTTTTTACCTTCTTTGGAGACCAAGGAATACTCCATCTTCTCCGGCTGCAAAAAGAGCTGGGGCGAATTAAAGAGGAGAATAGTAAAATTGAGGAAGAGAATCGAAAGTTGAAAGAAGAAGTAAGGCGACTCCAATATGAAAAGCGCTACCTCGAAGAGATCGCCCGAAAAGAGTTAGGCATGGTCAAGGAAGGAGAGATTATTTATCAATTCGATCTCCCCTCCTCTCATAAGGAAAGCGCGAAATGAAGTACGAAGGGTTGATCTTTCGACCACCCAGTGAGGCTGAGAGCCTGATCCTCCAGGTGACCGTGGGCTGTTCCTATAATAAATGCACTTTTTGTGGAGCATACCAGGGAAAGCGCTTTCGGATAAAACGTTTCGAAGAAGTCAAGGAGGATATCGATGAAGTCAGTCCGTATATGATTCGGAGGGTTTTTTTAGCCGATGGCGATGCTCTGATCATCCCTCAAAAGGAACTGCTGCGTATTCTGGACTATATGCAATTGAAACTAAAGGGTCTGGAACGAGTTGGCATCTATGGCAATGCAAGGGACATCCTAAAGAAGGATGTGGAGGAGTTAAAAGAACTGAGACAGCAAAAGCTTGGAATCATCTATTTGGGTTTGGAGTCAGGGGACAAAGAGATATTAAGGCGGATTAAGAAGAATGCCACGGTGGAACAGCTAATTCGTGCTGCTAAAAGAGTGAAAGAATCCGGGATCCTTCTTTCGGTGACGGTGATTTTAGGGCTCGGTGGTGTCGAAGGCAGTCTGATTCATGCAGAGGAAACAGGGAGGGTGCTTTCAGAAATGGACCCCGACTATGTGGGAGCTCTTTCATTGATGATTGTCCCTGGAACTCCCATAGAGCACGAGATTGAAACGGGCAAGTTGGTTCTTCCCAATCCTTTTGAGTTGATCCAGGAGCTGGAGATCATGATCGAAAATAGTCATATGACGAATTGCTTTTTTGCCTCAAACCATGCCTCTAATTACCTTCCCCTTCGGATTCGACTTCCCGAAGAGAAGGAAGAAGCCCTTCGGCGGATTCGGGAAGTCCTAAGGAGGAAGGATCCAGCCCTGCTGAGGCCTGAGTTTTTGAGGGCTCTTTGAGAACACGTATTCGATTCGTTAAAATAATCACGAATAAATTGAGCGAGAGATTGAGATGAAGGACTTTGTGGATGTGGAGATTCGGGTAAGGTATGCTGAGACAGACCAGATGGGGGTGGCTTATTATGCCAATTACCTGGTCTGGTTTGAAGTGGGAAGGTCAGAGTTCTGCCGCCGTAAGGGATTTCGATATGCGGATCTGGAGGCATTGGGCTATCGATTGGTTGTCTCCGATGTACGTTGTCGGTACCGAAATTCGGCCAAATATGATGAACTCATTATCATTCGAAC